>JACRGV010000088.1 GCA_016212215.1 Nitrospirota bacterium | reverse complement strand
CGTACTTCGGCTATTTCCTCATGGGCGAATTCTCTGCCACGATATCTGACCGCCATCTCCATTCATCATGTTGTACCATAGATGGCAACCAGAACGCAAGTAGTTTTTTCGTGTCACCACGCCTCACTGAAGGGTTACGATTGGCTTCTCATTTGCTATCCCCGATGCAATACTGGAGGACCAGGCACAGACTATTACTAACATACCCGGCAGAGACCCTGCAACAGGTGCACCACTGAAAATAACGAGGTACGTAATAAATACAAATGATTCAGACCGTACCTATAACTTCGGGCCTACTTATGGAATCAAGTTAAAAGAAAACCTTTCATTAGGTACTACTATGTATATTCATAACAGAAGCAGGAACTCTATCATCAATCAACTACTCAATTTTGAAGACGGCAGGTATGAGCTGTCGAATGAGTATTTAACCCTGTCAGAATTAGGATTAAGACCCATACTCGGTCTGATGTGGACCCCAGTGGAAAAATGGTCAATTGGAACAACAATTTCTAAAACATATTTATTCGAGTCTAAATTGCGTGATCAGAGGGCTTTAAGGCATCTTGATTATGGAAGTAACTCACCTGCTTACAGTGTCTGGAATTCTGATGATAAAAGAAAATTTCCACTTATATCTACTATAGGAATTGCATACTTTCCTTCTGACAGACTGCTTTTTTCATCAGATATAAGTCACTATACATCATCTCCATACAATTTGATATTGAGGGATGAAATTACAGGATTATCCGACAATTTTCATATATCTCAGGAGAGTATCTTCAATATTGCCGTAGGTGCTGAGTATTATCTCTATGAGGACCTGGCACTTCGCGGTGGATTACATACCAACTATTCCAATACACCGAAAGTCATATCCGGAAATGTGAATCAGACGGAGCACATTGATATGTATGGTGCAAGCCTTAGCATAAGCCATTTTGCGCGTTCCACATCCCTTACAATCGGCGGCAGTTATGAGTATGGAACAGGAAAAGCCCAGATCATCAGCGGGAACACCACTCTACAGGACATGGTAATGCAGAGTCTTACCCTATTTGTTTCAGCGGCGTTTAATTACTGACAGGTAGAGTTAACAGGATTAAGAGAGCAAGGCAATTATTACTGAATCTGCGACAAGTAGGCCTTTACGGGTCAGGCTTAATCTGCTGTCTGATAAGGTGAGGAAACCTTCCTGTATAAGTTCAGATATCTTTTCTGAATGAGAGTCCATCAGTGAAAGACTGAATCTTTTTGAAAACAGGTACAAATCAATTCCCTCTGTTTTCCTTAGCCCAAGGAATATAGCCTCAGTTACAGCATTGTCCTTTGATAACCGTTCCATACCTTTGACTGCACTGCCGGATTTTTCAATAGCCTTCATATATTTATCAGGGGGGGATTCATTCCACCTCCTCACACCCCAATCAGGAAATGACATATAAGAATGGGCACCGGCCCCAAGTCCAATGTAATCTGATGAATCCCGGTATCTCCAGTATCTATTGTTATGCCTTGATTCATAATCCTGCAGTGCATAGTTTGATACCTCGTAATGGAGATAGCCTGCTGATGTCAGCCTGTCTATTGTAAACTCAAACATCCCAGCCTGATCTTCCTCAGAAGGTAATAATAACTTCCCGGTATTTTGCAATGTATAAAATGGTGTACCCTTCTCAAGCGAAAGTGTATACGCTGAGATATGCTCCGGTCTCAGAGAGACTGCTGTATCTAATTCAGAACACCACTCAGAAATAGTCTGACCCGGGATACACGATATAAGGTCAATCCCGACATTGTGAAAACCAACACTCCTCGCATCCTCATAACACTTCAGCGCATCCCTGACCGTATGAATCCTGCCGAGAAATTTGAGCCGCCTCTCATCAAAAGATTGAACTCCAATACTTAACCTGTTTATTCCGGCTTCCTTGAAGAGTTTCAGCTTATCAAGAGTAACTGTCCCGGGATTTACTTCAAGGGTAACTTCGCCAGGCTCCCCCTCACCCTGACCCTCTCCTATAAACCGTAATTCACTCCCCTTCAAGGGGAGGGTAAGGGTGGGGATGGGCTTAGCTTGGCTTAAACTTATTCCCCCAATAACCCTCTCAATCCCCTCAGCAGAAATCAACGAAGGCGTCCCCCCGCCAAAATAAATAGTCTCAAGCACCCTGTCTGATAACTCAGGCATCTCCTGAATATGGAATGAGAGTTCTTTTAACAGGGCTTCAATATACGCATCCTCCGGTATCTCACCCCCCTCAACCGAATTAAAACTGCAATAAGGACACTTCTTAATGCAGAATGGTATGTGTATGTATATGCTTATAGTATTCATCGTTTAAAAACCCATCCCCACCCTAACCCTCCCCTTGAAGGGGAGGGAATAAACACAGCCCCCTCTCCCTCAGGGAGAGGGTCAGGGTGAGGGTGTGGTTTCTTCTGTTATCTTATTTCTTACTTCTCACTTCTTGCTTCTGCTTTTCTCCTTACATTGAACTATTATAGCATTTATCCTATACTGATTTCCCATGTTCTGGCTTGCAATAAAAACTCTGTTGCATGAGAAGGGCAGACTCTTTATTACCCTGATGGGGATTACGTTTGCTACAATACTGGTCATTGCACAGATGGGCATGTATCTGGGGATGATGGGAAATGCTACGGCGATTATAAGGCATATAGATGCCGACATCTGGATCACCTCAAAGAACATACAGAACTTTGATTTTGCCAATCCATTTCCTGAAAACAGGATTTACCGTGTAAAATCCATGCCAGATGTTGAATGGGCTGAGAAGCTCCTTATCTCATTCGGTTTTCTTAAACTTGCAAACGGCGGAAGGGAGCAGGTTCAGATAATTGGGTTTAATCCAGATACAGGCATAGGTGCCCCATGGACAATGATTGAGGGAAGCCCTTATGATGTAATGGGCGGGAGGTATATGATACTGGATAAGACATCTGAACAGCGGCTCGGCAAACTCAGTGTGGGCACTACTTATGAGATAACATTGGAACGTCCGCACTCATTCAAGCTTGTAGGTCTGTCGCAAGGTATAAAAAGTTTTACTACCATGCCTATGATCTTTATGTCTTACAACGAGTTGTGGGGTCTGTTTTCCTGGTTCAGCGGGGAGAGGCAGACGATATTCATTGTAGCCAAGGTTAAGGACAAAGAGAAAATTGGTGCTGTTGTTGCATCATTACGCGACACACTTAAAGATAATGATGTTTTTACAAAAAAGGAATTTATAACCAAGAGTGTTATGTACTGGACGATTCAAACAGGCATGGGGATGAGTTTCTTTCTTACGGCCCTGCTTGGACTGGCAGTCGGCGGGGCGATAGTAGGCCAGACAATTTATGCAAATACTATGGAACACATCAGGGAATTCGGCACACTGAAGGCTATCGGGGCAAGAAATATAGACATCTACAAGGTTATATTCAGCCAGGCAGGCATCAGCGCTGTAGTAGGATACTTAATCGGTATAATCTTTATTCTTGCAGTCAGAGGAGGAATGGAAAAAGGCGGCGTCTCAATCTACCTAAGCTTGCCGCTTTCTTTTTTACTGTTTATTGTGATATTTTTGACATGTATTTTATCCGCATGGTTTTCAGTAAGAAAGGTAAAGAAACTTGATCCGGTAATGGTGTTCCGGGCGTAGGGTAGAGTGAGCATAGGCAAGAAGTAAGAAGCAAGAAAAAAGACACGAAACCCCACCCTCACCCTGATCCCCCCTCCTGCCTCCCCCCGCAAAAGAGGGGGGAGGGATTTGGAAGGAATTTAATTGCAGCTCTCCCTGAGGGAGAGGGAAAAGAGGGAATCAGAGAGGGGGCTGTGTTTATTCCCTCCCCTTCAAGGGGAGAATAGGCATCAATTTTAATTCCCTCCCCTTCAAGGGGAGAGTAGGCATAAATTTAGATTCCCTCCCCTTCAAGGGGAGGGGTAGGGTGGGGATGGGGTTATTATCATATGAAAAAGTCAATTATTATTTCTATATTACTTACACTAATTATCATTATCTATTTAATCTCCGGCTCCGGCCTCAGATTATCAGAATCAGGGGCAAAAGATAATAATTCCATACTTCCAAGATATGTTGCGGCTGAGGGGAAGGTTGAAACCCTTCCGGGGCTTGAAGTTGATGTAGGTAGTGAGATTACAGGGAGGATTGAGAAGATATATGTTAATGAAGGTGACAGGGTTAAAAAGGGGCAGTTGATTGCAAAACTCAGTAACAGGGATATTGAGGCAAAGCAGAAAGAGGCTGAGACTGAATTGGAGGTTGCCAAATCTAAACTCAGGGAAATTGCATCAGGTTCAAGGGCAGAAGAGGTCAAAAGGGCTGAGGCTAATTATGAAGCGGCTGTTGCTGATATGGAACTTGCAAAAAAAAATCTTGAGCGATATGAATCACTTTTCAGAGATGGCGTAATCCCTAAGGCCATGCTTGATGAACGTGAAAATGCCTTTCGCGTTGCATCATCACGTATGAAGGCGGCTGAGGAAGAGAAAAGGCTGATAGAAAAAGGCCCTAAAGAAGAGACTTTGAGACTGCTTGAGGATTCTGTAAAAAAGGCTGAGGCATCTGTTGAATATTTTAAATGGGTTATAGAAAAGACGCTCATTACAGCCCCTATATCCGGAAAGGTCATACATAAAAACTTATTTGAAGGTGAGATGATTACTGAGGATTTTGCAATACTGACCATCGCTGATGTAGATAAGATAAGAATTAATGCAGAGGTAGATGAAACGGATATCGCCCTGATTCAAATCAAAGACCCGGTTGATATTACTTCCGAGGCATATCGCGGAAAGATATTCAAAGGAGAGATAGAGGACATCGCCGGCTATGCAGGTGAAAGAAACATCCGGCCGAACAATCCTGCAAAGAACCTGGCGATGAAGATTATTAAGGTAAAGATACGATTACTTGAGAAAACACCGTTCAAACTTGGTATGACAGTTGATGTTAGGATAAGGCCGGGGAAATAACAAACAGTGAGCACGCATCAGAAGCAAGAAGTAAGAGGTAAGAAGTAAGAAAAACCTCATATAAAATTTTGATGGCATCCGTATACTTGCATCTTGCTTCTTACTTCTTTCATCTAACTTCTAACTTCTTGCGTCTTACTTCTGCACTCTGCTCACGCCTTAAATTGCTGAATGTACCCTTTTCCCCGGAACTGCGGCTTCCCTGTCAAGCACGTCTCTTATCTTTCTCAGGAAATCATTCGGCTTTAAGGGCTTTGATATAAAATCAAACCCCTCTTCAAATATGCTCCTCCTGATAATATCATCACTGTAACCGCTTATATAGACAATCCTAACATCAGAATTTATTTTTTTAATCTCATCATAAGCCTCTTTACCATTCTTATGAGGCATCAGCAGGTCAAAAACAAGCAGGTTGATATATTCTTCATTCTCTTTAAATCTACTTATTGCATCCTCGCCGTCTACTGCCTCAATAACCTTGTATCCAAAGCTTTCAAGCAGGGTTTTTATAACATCACGGACATCCGGTTCATCCTCAGCGAGCAGTATGGTCTCTGCACCCCTGCGGGCCGGAACTACCTTCTGTACCCCAGGTTTTTCAGCTTTGGTCCTTATTACCGGAAAGTATATGTTGAACGTAGTTCCCTCACCGGGACAACTGTAGACATTTATGTATCCGTCATGTTGTTTGATAATCCCATATATAATTGAAAGTCCAAGACCTGTACCCTTCCCATCCGGTTTTGTGCTGAAGAATGGATCGAATATCTTACTTACAGTAACGGCATCCATCCCCTTCCCCTTATCTGTAACAGAAAGCAGTGCATAAACGCCAGGTTTTCCATATCCGAATGACTGGATGAAATCAGTATCAAGATCCACAAGCTTTGTAAAAATCGTCATTTCCCCGCCGCTCGGCATGGCATCCCTAGCATTAGTGGCGAGATTCATCAATACCTGTTCTATCTGACCTGTATCTGCAAGGATATAAATATCCTTATCAGACAGATGCATCTTTACTTCAATATCTTCGCCGATAAGCCTTGCTATAAGTTTCTCAATATCCCTGATTATATGATTCAACTCAACAGACTTTTTGAATAGTATCTGTTTTTTGCTGAATGCAAGCAGTCCATAAATCAGGCTCGCCGCCCTGTCGCAGGTTTTAAGTATGTGCTGAACATGCTGGTTTATATCAGTGTTTGAGTTAAACTTTGCCTGTAATAAAGTTGCATGACCGACGATTGCGGTCAACAGGTTATTAAAGTCATGTGCAAGCCCGCCTGTAAGATGACCTACTGCCTCCATCTTCTGTGCCTGGATAAGCTGCCGCTCAAGTGTCTTTTGTTCTTCTCTTGACCGGCGCAGGGCATCCTCAGTCCTTTGTTTATCCGTTATATCTTCGCCTGCACAGATTAAACCGCTCACATCACCATTTTCATGTTTTAACAAAGAGCTGTTCCATTTGAAATACCTTTTATTGCCGTTTCTTGTAATAACCTGGCTTTCACAATAACCCTGCTTACTACCGGAGATCAGGTCAGAAAACATTTTCATTAATGCAGTCCTGCCTTCTGCAGGTATGAATGTATTAAACCAGCTTAAACCGATAACCTCATCCTCTGTATAACCCAATAATTCACAACCCATCTTGTTTAAGAACACTACCCTTCCTTCGGTATCAAGGCTTAGGATTAAGACACCAATAGAGTCTATATAATTCATGGCATCTTTTTTAATATCCTGTAAGAGATTTGTAATTTTATTAAGGTCCTCTTCCATTGCGGTTTCCTCCCTTGGCGTTAAACTTACTTCTTTACATGTTGAAGATTTGAGATTAGAAACTTACCGGATGAGAGTCTTTAAGGATTTGGAATCCTGCTGTACTTCATCTTCTGAATAAATGGAGAATGAATGGGTTTTTTATAATATTAACAATTTATAATTTGTAAAGTCAAATATTTTTGTCAGTGTGTCAGTAATTATCTTCTATTTGTGATCCAGCACCTGACGTAACTTTTTCAGAAAATTCAGAGGTGAGAATGGCTTAAGAATAAAATTTACACTTCCTTCTAATATATTTTTATCGTAGATAATATCTCTGTTGTATCCGCTCATAAAAAGGGCATTTATCCCAGGTTTGCCACTATTAGCAATATCATAAACCTCTTTCCCATTCTTCTCCGGCATTATCAGATCCAGCACAAGCAGATCTATCCTATCCTTATTCTCTTTAAACTTTTCTATCGCATCATCGCCGTTGACTGCCTCAATCACGTTATAACCGTTTTCTTTCAAAAGCATTTCTGCAAGGCCCCTTATAGCAGTATCATCCTCTGCCAGCAAAACTGTCTCTGTACCGCATACAGGGCAAGCTTCATCTAATGTGATTGTTTTCTCAACAATTGAATGTATTAGCGGCAGGTATATACTGAATGTAGTGCCCCTCCCCTGCTCACTGTATACATTTATGTATCCATTATGCTGTTTTACAATCCCATACACAATTGCAAGACCAAGCCCCGTCCCCTTCCCAACATCCTTGGTTGTAAAAAACGGCTCAAATATCCTTTTCTTTGTCTCATCATCAATTCCTGAGCCTGTATCTGAAACAGAGATCATACAGTAACTCCCGGGTTTTCCATAACCATGAGCACTTACAAAAGACTGGTCTATCTCAATAATATCCGTCATTATTGTTAAATAGCCGCCGTCAGGCATGGCATCCCTTGCATTGGCTGCAAGGTTTACCAGTACCTGGCCTAATTGATTCCGATCTGCCAGAACCACACAGTCTTCAGGAGTTAATACAGTGCTGAATTTTATATTTTCACTGATTATCCTGTCGAGCATCTCTTTTATGCCATTTATAACCTCATTCAGATCAGCAGGAACAGGATTCACCGGCCTCTTCCTGCTGAAATCCAGAAGTCCGCCGGTTAATTTAGCTGCACGGTCTGCGGCCTCAAGGATTTTAATTACGTAACCAATTAAACTTTCTTCATCTCTCAATTTCATTTTTAATAATTCCCCATAGCCTATTATGGCTGTGAGGATATTATTGAAGTCATGTGCAATCCCGCCTGAAAGGGTTCCAAGAGAATCTATCTTCTGTGTATGATAAAGCTGTTCCCTCAGCTTCTCCTTCTCCAGTTCCGCCAGCTTGCGGTCGGTAATATCCCAGAATATTCCCAGTACACCTGCAATGTTTCCCTTCTCATCAGTTACAGGGGTCTTAACAGTATTGACAATCCGCTCCTGACCCTTGCTGAGGGATGTTTCTTCTATCTCATCAGGCATACCTGAATTAAGCACCTTGTCATCATTTTCAATGTACCTTTCTGCCATCTCCTTTGGAAAAAGGTCGTAATCTGTTTTACCTGCTATATCTTCCGATGTGATACCTAAATCCCCGGCAAAATTCTCATTACATGATACATAGAAATGATTTTTGTCCTTATAAAATATCCTCTGAGGCAGGTTCTCAAGGAGCAGTCTGTACTTCTGTTCACTTGCCCGCAGAAGTTCCTCAGACAACTTCTGATTTATAAATACACCGATACGTTTCCCTATGTCTGCCATAACATTGCAAAGGTCATCATTAAGAGGCATTATCTTTTTACTAAAAAAGACCATGACGCCTGTTACCTCTCCTGACTTTGTAATTGGAAAGGCTGTTGCCCCGTGCAGTCCGAGTCTTGCAGCAATGACATTACGTTGAAAATGGTTGTCATGCAGGACATCAGTAACCCATATTGCCGCTTCACCGCTTGACCATACACGCCCCGGTATTCCTTCGCCCGGGGAAAATGTCATTACACGGCTTATCTCTTCAAACTCTGTAATATAAATACTTGGTTCAGACCAGAGTGTTTCAAGATAAAGTATGTTACATTCTTTATTTACCCGCCATAGTTCACCAATCTCCCAGCCAAAGCCGCGGCATACCGCCTGAAGAAGTTTTGGCACTGCCATATCAAGGGAATCGGACTCTGAAAATATTTCTGTTAAATAGAACTGGGCTGTCTGGCGCATCCTGAGCAGGCTGTATTCCTTGCTGACCCTGGATTTTTCAATACACTCCCTAATGCTGACAGGCAGACGCTGGAGATGGTTTTTTGTAACATAGTCGCTTAAACCCATCTTCATGCCTTCTACTGCTAATTCTTCACTGCCGGATGCAGTAAGCATAATAACCGGCGTATATGAGTCAACCGCCCTTATCCTGCGGCAGACCTCCATGCCATTCAGTTCAGGATTTTCAAGGTCAGTGATAACAACATCAAAATCCCTTCGTTTAATTATCTCTTCAAATTCCCTCAGCTTGGATATTTCTGAAACCTCTACATCCGGAAACTCACGATGGACTTCCCTGACTGTTAATCTTCTGTAATCGTCGTCATCATCAATAATAAGGAACTTCATGGAATATCCCTTTCTTTAAAAACAGATAAGAGGTAATAGGTTATAGGTAATGGGTCAATTCAATGCCGCCCTATTTGAAATGCACAAGATGATTAGATGTAATATGGAAATCTAAGGATGATGAGATATTATACTAAATATAATTTCTCCAAGCAAACAATCTGACCGGATTCAATTCAATCGGCATTGTTTACGTCCCGTTGACACCCAAATTTCATCCTGCTACTATAACCCCGTAAAAATAAAGAACCGTTACAGGTTCAAATGACAATCATACATTATTTTGCAAGGAGTTAAATATGGAACTATGCCCCTGCGGTTCGAATATCGCGTACAGTGAATGTTGCCGGCCTTTGATAAAGGCTGACCGGCCTGCATTAACAGCAGAACAACTTATGCGGTCCCGTTACAGTGCTTATGTCAAAAAAGAGATGGAATATATCTTTACATCCCTCCATCCCAATCACAGGTCGGACTATGATGAAAAAAGCACCCGAGACTGGGCAGAGAACGCAGAGTGGCACACTTTTGAGATTATAGACACAAAGAAAGGCGGCCCCGAAGATATTGATGGTCATGTTGAATTTGTCGTGACCTTTACAGAACAGGGTATAAAAAAAGAACACAGGGAATTGTCTTCGTTCAGGAAGCAAAACGGGACATGGTTCTTTACTACAGGGAAAATTATAGGCCCAAAACCTGTTGTCCGTACAACGCCCAAAACAGGCCGCAATGACCCCTGCGAGTGCGGTAGTGGCAAGAAATTCAAGAAATGCTGCGGCCAGTGACATTGTCCTCCGAATAATCAAATTGACCTCATCTTCCATCTGAATTATTATATATCCTTATGGATCAAGAACGGGTTTACACTGACGAGTTCCGGAATCAGGTCGAGAGTTGCTATAGCTGTGGTCAGTGCGAGTCTTACTGTCCTTTCTTCCCACGGGCTTTCAGTATACTTGAGGAGGAACAATCCGGCAGGAAAGAACTCCTCAATGAGGCATACAAAGAGCTGTTAGAACTATGCTACGATTGTAAACTCTGCAAGATAAACTGCTCGTTCAAGAATGACCTCCCGCGCATCGTATTAAGGGCCAAGGCCGCGATGATGAAGAAGGGACGGCCTCCCTTGATCAAAATGATCTTCCGAAAGGTTGATGCGGTAGAAGCCATCATGGGATGGTTCGCTCCGGTATTGAATCCGATTCTTCGGAACCGCCCTTTCCGCAACATGCTTCAGAAAACAGCAGGGATTCACAGTGAGCGCCTTCTTCCGACATTCTACTTTGTGACTTTCCGTACACGCGCTTTTTTATCGCAATTAAGCGGCCCTCTGTCGCATAAAAAAAGAACCGCTGAATCAAAGAAATCTCTTCGTAAGGTCATCTATTTCTACGGATGTTATACCAATCACCATCGGCCTGAGGAGGGAATAGCTGCGTTGAGGATATTGCAAGCCTGCGGGATAGAGGTCGTGATCCCGCCTCAACGTTGTTGTGGTCTCCCCCAAGCCTCCGAAGGCTTTCCTGAAGATGCAATGAAGAACATGACTTATAACATTTCAGTCTGGAAAAAATATGTGGCAGACGGATATGATATTGTAGTCACTACCAGCCCATGCAGTATGACAATAAAGCAAGAGTACCCGGAGTGCCTTGGTTCTGATGCGGACTTTCTGAAGGGACATGTCTTTGAGGTAACGGAGTACCTCCTCCGGCTCTATGAAAAAGGCGATATACAGCCGCCCAAAGTCTCGATGAACCGGCGGGTTGCGTATCATGTGCCCTGCCATCTGAAGGCCCAGAATATGGGAATGCCGTCACTGGAACTCCTGCGGCTTGTTCCGGGATTGCAGATTGAGGTAATTGACAGGGGATGCTGCGGCCAGGCCGGCAGCATGGGATATACAGAGGATACCTTCAATCTTTCCATGGAAATAGGTTCGCCTATTATAGAAGGTATCCGGGAATCCTTATCAGATATTGCCGTAAGCGACTGTCCTAAGTGCAACCTGCAGATCCGGCAAGGGACAGGATTAAACGCTGTCCATCCCATTGAGTTATTGGCGATAGGATACCGAATGAAAGCGGGCTCGAGTTGATTATTCCTTTAAGTAACTGCTCATAAATATAAATAGAGGGAGCGGTTATTATTACCGTTACTTCAGTTAATAGAAACGCCCCCTTTAAATCTTTGCGTTATAATCTACCCTGTATCTATTTCCCTGCTGATGCTGTCAAGGGAATCGGCTGGGCATTTTCAAAAATATTCAGTTGGTTTGTGAATGCCTTTATTCTCTTATTTGCCAACTCTACATATAAAGGATCTATATCATATCCAATATAATGCCGGCCGTCTTTCAAGGCAACAAGGCAGGCTGTTCCACTGCCACAAAATGGGTCAAGAACAACATCTTCTTTGAATGTATAGAGTTGAATTAGTCTGTGGGGTAGTTCCTCCGGGAATGGAGCAGGATGTCCAATCATGCGGGCTGAAACAGTGGGGAATGTCCATACACTTTTTGTCCATTCAAGAAAGTCCTCTTTGGTAATGGTGTTATTTTTATGTCCTATCTTTCTCGAAAAAGATTCCTTCGAGAAAACTAAAATATACTCATGAATATCTCTTAGCACAGGATTTGCGGCAGACTGCCAACTACCCCATGCAGTTGATGGACTTGCACTTGATGCCTTGTTCCATATGATTTCGCCTCTCATATGAAAACCTATTTCAAGCATGTCTTCAATTATGTAACTATGCAAAGGGATATATGGCTTTCTCCCAAGATTGGCAACGTTGATACATGCTCTACCACCTGTAACTAATTTTTTGTAAGTTTCCTTGAATACCGTCTTTAATAACGATCTGTATTCATTCAGAGATAAATCTTCGTCATATTCCTTTTTCACATTGTAAGGCGGCGAGGTAACCATTAGATGAACGCTATAATCAGGGATTTCACTCATTAAATATGCAACCGTTTAATAAATTCCTCATGCTTTGTTGCTAATATAATTTGATTAACTGGATATATCTTATCATTGAATTTGACATTTACAAGCCAATTGTCCTGATCAAATTCGTTTTTAACCTCTGCATATTCAAATTGTCTATGACAATTAGGACACACAACTAAAAGATTTTTCGGATTGTTAGAAAGAAGAGGGTTAATATGATGAACTTCAAAATATGGCTCGTTATCTTTTTTAAGAAACCAGAATTCACAAACTTGACAATGACCTTGATAAATATCACCTAACAAAACCCTTAAATTGTTAGGTACGCTTTCCTTTGCTTGATTTGAGCGTCTATTTACATATCGTCTTACCTCTGTTGGCAAGGTATCAACCAGACGAATATATTCGTTGAGCACAACTTGTTTTCTGTCAATACTTGCCCATTTTGAAAGCTTTATAATTTCTTCCTTTGCTGATACGTCATCTTTTGAACTATCAAGACCCTCTTGGAGCTCATGGGTTTTCAATATGTATTTACTCTCAGGTATCAATCTATAAACAAAAAGTTTTTTATCCATTAATTGAACAACAATTTCATCGCCATCTTTAATCTTATTATCTCTAAACCATTCCGCCATTCCGCCAATTCTGCATTCTCTGGTTTTACTCTTATAAGAAGAATAAGTTTTACTTTCAGGGGTGATAGAATCATCCATATAAATTTGAAGCCGAGCATTATGTTCAGGAAACCATTTTATCAAAGATATAGGTATCGCTATTAAACCCTTATTGATACGGCTTTGCGTTATTTTGATTGTTGCATAATTATAGTTAATTGGACTTTTGACTTTAATCATTAATCAGGTATTACCTCGTTACAATCTTTCCATTCTTCTAAAGAGTTTAATATTTGATTATCATTTCTTGGCAAGCTTTTCGCTTTCTCGTATGCAGATTCTTCATCTGCCGCATCTACTTCATGATAACAAAAACCGGAATAATATTTCCTCACAATGTATTTCATATTTCACCTCGTTGACATATTTGACAGAGCAATGTCATTACAGATAGCCCCTTGAACGGCAAACAATCCTTTGTCTTTAACAACTTCATGAATTAAATCTGTTGTCCACTTTTCAGTAAAATTTCCTATAAGAGAATTTCTGCTTTGAAGTGTGCTTTTTGTGCCTTCATAACCTTTGGGCCAATAAGCTAAATGTGCGCCTGAGTCGGTAAAATAAAATAACTGTTCAGGCGTTGCAAAACAAGCCGCCTCGTTGAAGAACTGTTGTTCTACCTCTTTCCCCCAAAGCTTTTCCATGCGGTTATTGTACCTTTTTTAGAAAAAATGGAACAGATTTATTTTTCGAATAAAATAAATTTCCCCCCTTTTTTATTTAATAGCTAAAATGATGCCAAATGGCTGACTACAACTGCTTGTAGTAATTAGTATAAAGAATGGCAGGGATAGACGTGTATTTAAAAGTAGTGTACATAAAACGATGCATAGGTTGCACAAAGTCTATTGCAAAAAAAGTCACAAAATTATTCTATCCCTTTTTTCATTAAACACCACAGCTTATGGCAATGATTTTACCTATAAAATTGATGCTATAAGGAGTGACATCCCCTATTTATAGACATCATTTCCCTTGTAAATCAGAAGGATAGTGTGGTCCTACCCCTACGATATCACTCCTTGCTCAGGTCCGCAACATGATGCGTCTGCACCATTACTCCATCCATATCAGAACGTAACCCTTCAGTGAGGCGTGGGAACCCGGTCGTGGGGTAAGCCTCCTTTCCAATATTATGGGGGTTGTATGTACTATAGGTTTGATGGCGGTGAAGTCCCTGAAGGGAAGAGAAGTTTGAAGGGATCGAGGGTCATGT
>JACRGV010000087.1 GCA_016212215.1 Nitrospirota bacterium | reverse complement strand
CTTAGGGTCTGTCATAAAATAACCTATACATTTATGCATCTCATCTTCCGGCCATCTTTGTGTGCTCCTCAATCGCAACCCCTCAGCGTAGATTCAACTACGCCTTCGGGTTTGCTCAATCGGTCGCACTCAAACCTGACCTAAATCTGAGCGCCTAAATGCACAACTTATTTCATGACAGACCCTAAGTTTATTCCCTCCCCTTCAAGGGGAGGGTTAGGGTGGGGATGGGGTTATTTTCGGGTAAATATGTTGACATGAGGTTATCGCATTGCTATATTCAGCACAGAAAAAGGAGGTTGAATATCATGGATTTAGAAAAAAGGCTTAGCCAGCTTGAAACACTCATAATAGTTTCAGGTATGGTGAATTCTTCTCTCGACCCTTTAGTGATAAGGGAAAAGACGATAGATGCTGCTATGCGGCTGTTGGATGCAGAGGCCGCAAGCCTGCTCCTCATTGACTCTGAAACCGGCGAACTGTTTTTTGAAGTAGCCCTTGGTGAGAGTAAAAGTAAGATAAAAGAGGTAAGGCTAAAAGCAGGTCAGGGAATAGCAGGATGGGTAGCTCAAAATGGAGAACCTGCAATCATCCATGATGTTAAATCAGACACAAGATTCTTTAAGGGTGCAGATGAAAAGACAGATTTTGTAACAAGGAATATTATATGCGTGCCGGTAAAAACAAAGGATAAGATTATCGGGGTTCTTGAGGCAATAAATAAAAAGGAAGGAAAATTTGTTGTCGGAGACCTTGAGATATTTATGGCCCTTGCAAACCAGGTTGCAATAGCAATTGAAAATTCAAATCTTTATCATGAGCTTAAAGACACCTTTATAACAACTGCGGAGGTACTTGCAGAGACCATAGATTTGAGAGACCCATATACAGGAGGCCATACAAAGAGGGTGATGAATTACAGCCTTGCAATAGGCAGGGTACTCGGATTATCCAAAGATATATTGGATAAATTACAGATCTCCGCAATCCTGCATGATATAGGAAAGATTGGGATAAGAGATGATATCCTTATGAAAGAAGGGAAACTTAATCAGGATGAATTTGAGAAGATGCAGATGCATCCACGATTCGGCGCTGAATTATTGAATCACGTAAAGCAGTTAAAGGAAATAGCCCCGGGTGTAAGGGGGCACCATGAAAAATATGACGGCAGTGGTTATCCTGATAAACTTGCGGGTAAAGATATTCCACTCGCTGCAAGGATAATTACAGTGGCAGACACCGTGGATGCCATGATGACAAACAGACCATACAGAAATGCACTTACAATAGATGATGCAATGAAAGAACTCGAAAAGTATACAGGCACTCAGTTTGATGGAGAGATTGTAGCGGCATTTATTAAAGCGTATAAAGAGGCATGAGAGTAGTAAGCAGTAAGCAGAAGTCAGAAACAAGAAGTTAGAAGTAAGAAAAAAAATCCCCTCCCCTTCAAGGGGCGGGTTAGCTATGGAAATTCCCGAATGAACTCAGATGAACTATGGTTCACAAAGGGACATGAAAATCAGTGGGACAAGAATGTCCCACCTATCCATATTATATCTCTGGATAGGCGGGGTTTTCTTACCCCGCCGGAGGGATTTTCTATTGAAGATAAGGGTTCTTGGATGTTCCGGTGCAAAGTTTCCTGATACAAACATGACCGGCTTTCTTATTGATGAAAAAATCCTGTTTGATGCAGGGACAATAGGCGCTGTCCTGTCAGAAACAGAACAGTTTAAAATCAGGTATATCCTCCTTACACATGCCCACCTTGACCATATAATAGGTATCCCTTTCCTCCTCGACAATATTGTAGTCAGAAAAAAAAGACATCATGTAACAGTTATGGGGATAAAAGAAACATTGAGAGACCTTAAAAAACATCTTTTGAATGACCGGCTGTGGCCTGATTTTACAAAGATACCGGATAAAACATCTCCTGTACTTTTGCTCAATGAAATTAAACATGGTGTTCCATTCAACATTGGCGGCTACAGGATATTTCCATTAAAGGTAAGTCATCCCGTACCTGCAGCAGGATATATTATTGAAAAAGGAGGAAAGAGATTAATATTTACAGGGGACACCGGCCCAACGGATAAAACATGGAATGAGGTAAACAGTGTAATGCGGGACATGGTTCGAGCATGCATAGATGCGATTATCATTGAGGTATCGTTTCCAAACAGTATGGAAGAGTTCGCTATCAAATGCGGCCACCTTACACCTGGACTGCTATTCAGAGAGTTAAAGCAACTAAATAACCTGCCCAAAAAGATATTTATAACCCACCCCAAAAAACAATACTACAAGACCATAAAAGATGAGATTAAAAAACTTAGGATGCCGGAGATAGAAATGCTGTCTGACGGGATGGTTATTGAGATATAGGGATATGCAAAAAAGGATATTGAACCTTTCTGTTGCAGTGAGGGCCTTTGATTACAGAAAACAATTGGTTCTTTCTCATTTTGAGTGGGTAAAGAATATTCCCTCCCCCTTGACGGGGGAGGGCTAGGGTGGGGGTGTTTCTATGGGAGATAAGATAACAACATTGTGGAAAGCCCTCAGGAAAAGACCTACAGATAAGGAGGTGTCATTATGGTCAGGATTAAAAATAAGTTACTGACTGTTGTACTTCTAATTTCTATTTTACTGATCGTGCCGGCAGGCGTCCATGCACAAAATCTTTATGTATTAAGCATTAAGGCCGCCATATTCTCTATGCCTTCACTTGGTTCTCAGATAATTGCTGAGGCGAAGAAGGGTGAGGTTCTGAGAAGCCTTGAAAAGAAGGGGTTTTGGTTTAAAGTTAAGTATAATGAAAAGACAGGCTGGGTTTCAGGGCTACTGGTTGGAAATAAGCCGCCATCCGGGAAGGTATCCATATTAGAGAAAACAGAAGAGAAACTGAAAAAGGGGTCAAGACGCAGGGCATCGGCATTTGCAACAGCAGCCGCAGCAAGGGGTCTTGCTGAAGAACGGGCGAGGATAAGCGATAAGTTTAAGGTAGACTACACCGGCCTTGAGTGGATAGAGAAGATAAATATAAGTGATGAAGAGGCAGACTTATTTATCAAAAAGGGGACGGCAGAAAGGGGGGTAGAATGATGAGATATTTTAAATACCTGAACACCTGCATCTTATTATTTTTTATTCTTACGGTCTGTTGTTTACCGGCATCAGAAGCATCTGATGATTTCAGGAAAAGGTCTCCTCAGAAGGAGCAGACATTTACTGAGGAGGATGATGTAATGGCTGAGATTGTCTTCGGAAGGGAGCTGGCTGCAAGGATTATAGGCAGGTACAGTATTTATCAGGACAAGGATGTAACGCAGTATGTTAATCTGGTGGGTAAAGGACTCGCACAATATACAAACAGACCTGAGATAGAATTCAGATTTGCAGTTCTGGATACTGACATTGTAAATGCTTATGCTGCCCCCGGAGGCTATATCTTTATTACCAAAGGGGCGCTGCAAGCTATGGATGACGAGGCTGAGCTTGCAGGTGTGTTGGCCCATGAGATAGCACACATCTCTGAAAGACATATAGTGAAAGAGTTAAATATAATAGGCTCTGATAAGTCTGCTGTGGCAGGGCTTGCAAAGATAATCGGAGGAACCACAGAAACATTACGCGGTGTTTTTACACAGATGGTTGATGAGGCAGTGGATATACTATTTGAAAAGGGTTTCAAGAAAAATGATGAGATGGATGCAGACAGGCTCGGTACTATGATTATAACAACCGCCGGATATGACCCTTCGGCTTTGTCACGGTATCTTAAAAAGGTCTCAATAAATGACGCCGGAGAAAAAGCAGACACAGGGGCACATCCTCTGTTCACAGAGCGGATTGATAAGATTGATACACTTCTTTTGGAAAATAATCTAACAGAAAAAAAACAGCAGACAGTAAATGAGAGGTTTCGCAAAAATGTCAGGCTCCGGTAGGTCTGTTAAAAAGTTTAGGTTATTAAGTCAAGTCTTATGTGCACTGATTTTTCTATCAATAAGTTACTGTCTTCCATACTTAAGTTCCATAAGTTATGCTGATGAATATCATTACAACAATATCATTATCGGCGATAGGGCCGCCGGTATGGGCGGGGCATATACAGCAGTATCGGATGATCCGTCAGGACTATTCTATAATCCTGCAGGGATAGTGTTTGCTTATGGGAGGAGCCTGTCAGGCGGTGCCCATGCTTATCACTCGGTACACAAGAAGTACAAGGATGTTCTGGGAGGAAAAGGATGGGATCGCAGTTCTTCGGAAGTACTACCGAATTACTTCGGGATTATCCAGCCGCTTGGGAAGAATGGTAAGATTGGCTTGTAACCCTTCAGTGAGGCGTGGGAACCCGGTCGTGGGGTAAGCCTCCTTTCCAATATTATGGGGGTTGTATGTACTATAGGTTTGATGGCGGTGAAGTCCCTGAAGGGAAGAGAAGTTTGAAGGGATCGAGGGTCATG
>JACRGV010000086.1 GCA_016212215.1 Nitrospirota bacterium | reverse complement strand
TTTCACAAGAGGTCAAGGTATTTTCTAATAGTGATGCGAAAGAACTCATTCAAGAATTGAAGTCAATTTCAAAAATGCTCCAAGCGTTACATAACTCGTTGAAAAACCGTGAACCGTAAACTGATAACTGTGAACGGTTACGTCAATCTGTATTAATTTATCTCCACTTTACAAGGGGAAGTTAGGTGGGTTGAAGCTCATAAGACCAGAAATATCTTATACCCTTTTCTTTCAGATACTTTTCGGTATTGGGATGATAGTCATACGCTACAAATAATAAATAGACTTCAGGATTTCCTTCAATCTCTTTGATCCGCTCCGCTATCTTCACAAATCTATCTATCTCTGTCCTGGATGGTCTTACCTTTGCCTCACCTAATAATAGTATCTCCCGTTTTCCTGCTCTGGCCTTTCCGTATATATTTATCTGATTGTATTTACCCTTCGAAGTTTCATAATATCGCCTTATAAGTCTGCCTGTTACTTCTATGCCTTCTTCTTGTTCTAAGATGTCCGGCAAAGATTTACATGCAAGGTCTTCAAGGGAATAACCGACGGAGTTTGAAACACCTTCAAGCCGTTCCTCTATTATTTCCACTTTTCCTATAAGACGATTAAGGCTATTCTCTGTTCTTTTCTGAGCTTCAGCAAGTTCCTCGACTTTAAGTTCTGTTCTTTTCTGAGCTTCAGCAAGTTCCTCGACTTTAAGTTCTGTTCTTTTCTGAGCTTCAGCGAGTTCCTCGACTCTAAGTTCTGTTCTTTTCTGAGCTTCCGCAAGTTCCTCGACTCTAAGTTCTGTTCTTTTCTGAGCTTCCGCGAGATCTTTAACTATACCCTTTAATTCATTAAAATCGTTTGTCTTTACAAGGTCACTATAAGCAGTAACGATTATGTTAGAGAGCACAGATGACTGCCTTGCATTGAAAACCTTTTCCAATTCTTTCTTTATAGTTTGAGCTGTCCGCATAATTTTTCATATTATAACAAATTATTATATTATTATACAATCGAAAAATTGGGGTTGAGGTCTATTAAGGTCTTTCAAATTCCGTTCCCCCTGTCCGTCAAATAATACCTAAGTGAAAATAATTCAGAGAAGGGAAATATTCATGAAGAAATATTTTATTGTTATTTCGTTTATTATTATATTGCTTGTACCTTGTAAGAAAACCTTAGACTGCAATTCAGACAGTAGAAAAAAAGGGGTAACATCTCCAGTCCTGTAGACCTTTAGTAGTTTCCTGATTTTTAATTTCCTTTAAGCCATATCATTTTGTTCTTGATTTGCGTTAATCTGTACGTTATTATGGTGTACAACATGCAGAGCGAATCAAATCATCAGGTCCTCAGCCGCCTTCGGCAGGAGTTGCAGGGTCTTCTTAAAGAGATGGAGCGGACTCTTGAAGTCGTATATGGGCGTGGTACTCTCATCAAGGGCAATGTTTACGAGATGGCAAGGAAGTGTGGTAAACCCTCATGTATGTGTACCCGTGGAGAGTTACACCGGAGCATGGTTTTGAGTTGGAGTCAGAAGGGGAAGACGCGGTTGATGTCGGTTCCTGCCGGAAGGCTTACGGAGTTACGTAAAAAAAGCGAGGAATATCTTCGTGTTCGCAGTGCGAGGGCACAGGTCTCGGTGATTTCAAAACAGATGCTATCTGTGATGGATCACATTGAGAAGCTTCGCATGGAGGAGCCTTGATATGGCAGAAATCGCAGAGAAGACATCAACTGCCATGCTCTTTGAGCGTAACGACCGGCTGGTGATTGAGGCATTCCAACGCGGGGAGTTCGATTATCTTGAAGGAGTGGGATCAGGATTACATTCGCAAGATGGCCAAGAGAACTGATGCAGGGTTACTTATGAAGTGGGGTTTAATCGTGACGTAACCGGAATCTTTAAACAGCACCATGCCTTTGACCCCGAGGGGATATTCATCGGAGATGCTACCTATCTGTTTGTGCCTGACAATGAAAAATATGAGGGATCGTCACGTATGCTTTTTGATAAACACAACCATCCGGTAAATCCTAAAGAAGTTTTACCGGCGGAACGTGCCCGCTGCACATGGCGTCGTGCCTACAAGCTGGTGAGCCTTATCCACACCAATCGTACCGGAGACTTTTTTCTGTATGCAGGCATAGATGTAGTCAGTGCCAAAGATCATGAGTGCCCTGTTCTATACCGCATGGTGGAACAGTTTGTCGGGTTTCACGGCAAGGGCATTATGAAAAAGCTGATTCTGGATAGAGGGTTTCTGGATGGCCCAGCAATAGGACGCTGCAAAAATGAGTGGGGAATCAACGTGCTGATTCCGGCACGCAGATCTATGGATATTTATACAGATGTCGTAGGATTGGCTAAAAGGCGGAGGGCTGAACTTTAAACATTGGGAATCACCGGCTCAAAACTCCATGCCGATTCCGATTCATCGGCCGGAACATATAAGAAAGCGTGAGGAGGCAAGGCAGCGTACACTGTCCAAACGTAAGGTTGAGAGCAAGGTGCAGGCTCAACCGGATGTAAATACCCTGCTTCGTTCAGAAGTTGCAGTGGTCAAAGGTCTGGAAACATTCTCTACCTGCCCTGTGCCACTGGATGCTGTTGTCAATAAAGAAGTATTTGCTGATGGCAGCGAGGATTACTGGGTGTTGCTATCTACAGAACCCATTTCCGACCCTGCATTGGGACGACAGGACTATGCCCTGCGCACAACCATTGAAGAACGTCATCGCCAGTTGAAGTGCTTTTCCGACCTGGAGGCATTTACCTCACGCTCCTTCAACATAATCGTTAATCAGGTTGTCTTTGTTTTGTTGACATATAGTCTTCTACAATGGTATCTGCTGCGAATAGGACGTAAGGAACTAAATGCCAAGACTCGCCCCCGTACCATGGATTTGTTGCGGCCAACCACTACAGCAATACTCATTTTTTATCAAAACTATGTAGCCTACCTGAGTCCTCTTCAACATCAGGAACTGGTTCTTACTCTTGATGAGCCTGCCCGAATAAAAATCCTGGCCAAGACACGTAAACTCCGCCGTAGTTTGGTCAATCAGCTCATGAATCCACGTCCTCCATAGGACTCCGCTCTTTAGAGAAACCCCAGAAATCTAATAAAATAAGAACCTAAGAACATTGCCACCTTCCAAATACCGGGAATGTGTTGCATCTTAATTGTATCTCCTTCTGATACTCTGGCTCTCTAAAATCTCAACTCCTTATAAATAGCCCCCTATTTACAGTTTAAACCATATCCTTTATATAAAAATGGCACGGTATAGTAAAAATGGCACGGTATCTGGGGTTATCTTGTGACAATCTGATTACTACTGTCTGAATTGCAGAACCTTAGAAAATCCCCTTGACAGCTTATAATACAGATAGTAGGATATTGCTCGAAGTTTTCGATTTTTCTATAAGTGAAGTAAAAACGAGCTTTAATAGAAACGGAGGAATCAAGAGGATTTCTAAGAAAATGGAGGGGGCTGCTCAAAAGTTAGCAGTAATAAATTCAATTTAAGGAGGAATCATTATGAGTACAAAGATATTGTTATGTTGTATTCTGTTGTCATTCATGTGTGTAGGCTGTGCATATACCTATAAAGTTAATTATCCACCGGCAAGTGAAGCATTTGTTACCTGTGGAGATGATCCTGGAACGGAGAGCAATAAGTCGTATATTCCTAAAGGATTTTACTTCTATACAGAACAAGAGGTCTGCCTGCCAATCCCAGTGGTAGGTTTAATTGGCATGAATTCAGTGACACCAGATAAAGTATATAAGAACAGTCTCATACCTGCTATAAATGAGATGGGGGGTGACGCCTTAATTTGTGGCGGTGTTGACTATACCCGAGGTACTGGATTCTTGGGACGTTTTTTTGGTGTAGGATGTCTTCTTGGAGGAGGTTCTACAATCAAGGCTTCAGGAAATGTTGTGAAAAGACCTTAAATTGACATTATAAGATATGGATGTGATGTACCTCCATAATCTTATATGAGATTTATTAATGGCCTACAAATCCCGTTTACATATATTCATTGCTATCCTACTTTTATCTTGTGCTCAGTCTTTGTCTTTTGCGCAATCAGTCGTAACCTCCAAAGTCTCAGAAAAAATATTAGCCAGGGGAGAGCTTGATAATATCTATTTTAATGTTGAGGTTATAAAAGAAAAACCCAATATGAATGTTGATATTGCAGTATTGGAAAGGTTGAAAAAGGAATTACACGATGAGTTGATTTATGCCGGGGCATCAAGCAACAGTTCCTCATTTAAAAACGGAGGGCCTATTTTAAATATAAGCTTAGTATGCTCAAAAATTTCTACAAATAATGATAGATGGTCATATATCTCATATTGTGATTGCAGATATTCTTTTTCAACCTCGGATATTGAAAAAGGAAATTACTTGAGCATATCTGAATACAGTAAAGACCCTGAAGATAGCAAAACTAAGGCAATACGTAGGATATTAAAAGAATTGCTGCAGAGTCGAGATTTTCAACAAGTAAAAAATACTGTTATGGATGATGTATTAAAAACCAATTTTATCGGTAAACGTGCCTCTAGTCAGGAGATTTCATTGTCTGATATAGATACAAACATCCCGGTAACCCGCAATGAGAACAAAAATGCCATTGCAGTGATTATAGGGAATTCCAACTATCAAAAAACAAAGAAGGTAGACTACTCTATTAATGATGCTCAGACCATAAAAAAATATCTCATTAACGTCTTTGGTTACAAAGAAGACAACATTTTTTACATTGAGAATGCTTCAAAAACAGATTTTGAAGTCTTGTTTGGCAACAAAGACTCATATCAAGGGAAGCTCTATAATGCAGTTAAGGAAGGGAAGTCGGATGTCTTCGTTTACTATTCGGGGCATGGGGCTCCGGGTTTGAAGGACAAAAAAGGCTACTTTGTTCCCGTTGAGGCCGATCCCCAATACCTTGAACTCAGCGGTTATCCGGCAGATGTCTTTTATCAGAATCTTTCCCATATACCATCCCGATCAACAACAGTAGTCCTTGATGCCTGTTTTTCAGGGACAACAATTTTTGACAACATATCACCGATAGCGATTACTATTGACAATCCTGTTATAAACCTAAAGAATGGTGTGGTCTTGTCCAGTTCATCCGGCAACCAGGTGTCTACTTGGTACAACGATAAAAATCATGGGATGTTTACATATTTCTTTCTCAAAGCTATCAAAGACAAGGTGGCGGACAAGAACAGAGATAACAACCTTACTTTTGAAGAGATATACCAGTATATCACGGATAAAACAGAGGGTGTTCCATTTTATGCCCGACGGGTCCACGGGGTTGAGCAAAACCCTACTATCGAGGGAAATTATCAGGGAAAGGTGTTGGTTAGCTATTAATCGGCGATGCGATATGCTCCACTACAATTACTGATTCATCACCCTGAACATCCAAATTTCTACGTACTCATCAAACGAAGAACTCCCCCCCTCTCCGCAGGACACCCATGCCGTTATTCAGACCTCCTGAACTCGGCAAAACGATCCTTGATGGTTGAGTAGTCGCTAACCTATTGTAATAATTTTATTAATATCTTCCCATAGTCAAAACATTTTACGCTGTTTGTTCATAGTGTAAGATTCTGTTATGATCCC
>JACRGV010000085.1 GCA_016212215.1 Nitrospirota bacterium | reverse complement strand
GAACCGTCATGAGCGGGGCGCTCACAAAGGGAAATGAAAATAGTAAACAGTAAGCAGTGAGCAGTAAACAGGAAAGGCAGTCTTTATCTGCTAACTGCTTACCGCTTACTGCTTACTTGGGGTCATTTTCGGATGAATAATTGGGGAGGGCGGAATGATTAAGAAGAGCGGTCTGGGAATATTTATGATTACCTGCCTTACTTCTCTAACTGTTTTATTAATACCGGAGTTTGCATCTGCTCATCGTCCGCTGACTACGCAAACGGCTTATCCTGTTGACATACACAGGGTCAGATTAGAGAGCGGGTTACGGTATAACAACTTTCCTGATGGAAATGAATCTTATGATGTGGATATTGAATTAAACTATGGTGTAGTAAACAATCTGGATATCGGTATTGAGGTGCCGTTTGTCTTCTGGAGGCCGGAACAGGGCGAACAATTCAATACATCCGGGGACATGATATTGAAATCAAGGCTGCTATTTTTAAAAGGCCGCGAAGGAAATCCTATTACACTGACAATACAACCATTCTTTAAACTGCCGACACCCGAGAATAAGCTGTCAAAATTACAATCAGGTCCGGGTTTCAGCACAGGGGAGACAGACTTCGGATTTCTATTTATCGCCGAGAGAGAGCTTTCTTCATTAACAAAGGCGCTTATGAATATTGGGTATGTATTTATAAACAGGCCGGACTTTGGAACAAATTATCAGAATATATTTATCTTTAAGCTTGCCATGGAAAATAAACTTGATAATAACCTTGAAGTAGTCGGCGAGTTAACAGGCGCTACAAATGAAAACCGGAATAAAGATGACATATTTACGGTTATGATTGGGGCACGAAAACAAATTAGGAACGGTATATCGGTTGATGCCGGTTACAGCACCGGGCTGTCTGATGTCGGCCCTGATTCTGTTCTGACTATGGGAGTGACAAAGGAATTTTAGGGGACGGACTTTTAATCGAATTTCATTTCTTTTGTAACTACCACAACACCTGATGATGTTACATAGAATCTTTTTTTGTCTTCTTCAATATCATATCCAATAGATGTCTTCTGAGGTATAACAACATCTTTATCTATTATTGTTTTCTGTATCTTGCAGTATCTGCCGATCTCTACATTTTCAAGGATAACTGATTCCCTTATATCCGCATAACTGTTTACCCTGACATTTGGAGATATTATTGAACTCTGGACGCGTCCGCCGCTGATTATAACTCCCCCACAAACAACAGAATCCATTGCTATCCCCAATCGCCCTCCATCTTCTTCCTGTGCAAAGACAAATTTGGCAGGCGGATACATTCCCTGAAATGTCCTGATAGGCCAGTCTTTGTCATACAGATTAAAGACCGGGTCTACTGATACAAGTTCTAAATTAGCCTCCCAGTATGCATCAATAGTCCCTATATCCCTCCAGTACTTTGCCTCTTTTTTGTTCAGGTCTTTAAAGTTATAGGCAAATACCCTGTTTGATTTAATCATCATTGGAATAATATTCTTGCCGAAGTCGTGTGCTGAATCCTCTCTGGAATCTGCCTCAAGATTTGAGGCAAGCACATCTGTATTAAACAGATAAACACCCATTGAACATAATGACAGATCCGGATTATCAGGTATGGTCTTGGGATTTTTGGGCTTTTCCTCAAAGCCTATGATCCTGTAGTCCTTGTCTACTTCAAGGACACCGAAACTTGATGCATGTTGTTTGTCAAATTCAATTACTGCTATAGTGGCGTCAGCGTTATTCTCCTTATGAAATCTGTACATATCCGAATAATCCATCTTATATATGTGGTCACCGGATAGGATAAGGAGATGCTTTGGGTTTTCGTTTTCTATAACATAGAAATTCTGGTATATGGCATCAGCAGTTCCCCTGTACCAATCCTGACTAACACGCTGCTGAGGCGGGATGGTAATGATGTACTCATCAAGGAAACTACTCAGAACATTCCACCCAATCCTTATATGTTTGTCGAGGGATAGAGATTTATATTGGACAAGGACTGCTATCTTTCTAAGCCCTGAATTTACTGCATTGCTGAGGGTAATATCTATAATCCTGTATTTACCGCCGAACGGGACAGCAGGTTTAGCCCTGTTTGCAGTAAGGGGATGAAGCCTTTCACCCCGGCCTCCGGCAAGTATCATTGTGTATACGTCTTTCATAAAGTTCCTTTCCCTTTAAAAGACTTTTAAATCATAAACAAATTCGTGTATAATTGCAATACTAAAGGATTGGGCAGAAGGTAGAAGTAAGAAGCAAGAAAAAACTTGATCCTTACCGAAACCCCCTCCCCCTTGATGGGGGATGGTCAGGGTGGGGGTGAGCATCGAAAATTCCCTCCCCTTCAAGGGGAGGGTTAGGGTGGGGATGGGGTTGTGAAAATAGGTTTTCTTTTACATAAAAGCCCTGAACATCAGGATGCACATACTGTGAAGAAACTTGCAGAGGCATTTGTTAAGGGCGGGCACGAGACATCCATATTCCTTATGGAAGATGGAATCTATAATGCCATAAATCCAATAACAGGCGGGAATAAAAGGCTGTCACCGGGTTTCGATATTCTGCTTTCAAAGGGTGTTAAGATTGCAATGTGTACACATACAGCAGACCTGCGCGGGATAGAACGTACCCACTTTATAAAAGGTGTGGATTTCCACAGTCAGTATGACCTCTCAGTTATGATTAAGGAGTGCGACAGGTTTCTAAGTTTTGTATGAGTACAGGTTTATTTAAGAAGATGGCAATTATCATACGTTCCACACCGTTTAATACCATCGCCCTTACAGAAGCCTTCCGCATGGGGATAGGGATGACACTGGCCGATAATAAAGTGAAAATCCTTCTGATTGGAGACGGGGTCTGGAGTTCATTAAACCTATCTCCACAGATGATAGGCAGGCCTGACCTGTTTGAAAGCATAGAGCTATTGTCAGCCTGCGGCGTCAGGGTGCTTGCAGATGAGACCTCTATGGATGATAGAAACATCTCAGTTCATGAGTGCCATGTGGAAAAGGTCAGCCGGGATGAGATATATAAGGTTATATCAGAGAGTGATGCAGTCGTGAGCTTTGGATAGTGAGCAGAAGTTAGAAGCAAGACGTAAGAAGTTAGATGACGAAGGAAGCTCAAAATTTCCTCCCCTTCAAGGGGAGGGATAGGGTGGGGATGGGGTTATTTTAGATTGAAAACCTTACACATATTAAGAAAAATAGAAGATCAATTTGTAAGAGAAATTATAGAACATGACAGGAGTGCCAAAGATGTATCAATCCTGTTGATACAGGACGGTGTGCTGTCAAAGTTCAGGGAAGATAAGAATGTGTTTGCATCTGTAAATGATGTTGAGGCACGCGGATTAGATGTCTCATGTAATTTAGTGGATTATCCTGCTATATGCCGGTTAATTGTGGGGCATGATAAGGTGATGGTATGGTGAAGTCAGGAGCAGGGAGCGGGAAGTAAGAAGTTAGAAGTAAGAGGTAAGAATTAAGAAGACAGATACAAGACGTTAGACGCAAGAAGCAAGAAATAAGAAACAGGAAGAAAGGGGTTAGAGAAGAAGATGGAGAAGAAGAATTACAACGTGGATCAGGTGCTTGATTGCAGGAAGATGTCGTGTCCTGTACCGGTTATAAAGACTAAGAATGTTATGAGCAAGATGGGCAGTGGGGAAGTCCTTGAGATGATCTCCACTGACCCGGGTTCTTTAAAAGATATTGAGGCATGGGCAAGACAGACAGGACAGGAACTATTGGAAGTTGTACATGAGGACAGTCAGTACAGGTTTTATATTAAGAAGGTAAAATAAATCAAAAATCAGAATGAGGTAGAATTTTTTGTAATTTTGATTTTTGCATTTTAATCTCTAATATTAGGAGGAACCGATCATGCCGGTAACAGATCAGGACATAAAACAGATAGAGAAGATTGTAGAAGAGAAACTGAAAAAGCTTCTTGCTGACAAGAAGAAACGGATGGCAATCATTGCATCAAAGGGGACGCTTGATATGGCTTATCCTCCCCTGATATTGGCTACTACCGCTGCGGCCATGGACATTGAGTGTTCAATATTCTTTACGTTCTACGGCCTTGATATTATCAATAAAAAGAAGAATAAGAACCTCAAGGTACCTTCACTTGCAAATCCTGCAATGCCGGTTCCTGTACCGAACATTATCGGTGCGCTTCCAGGCATGACAGCTATGGCGACAAGGATGATGAAGGGCTGGATGAATAAAGTAAACGTGCCGTCAATTACAGACCTTCTTGATATTGCATCAGAGACCGGTGTGAAACTAATTGCCTGTCAGATGACTATGGATGTAATGGGAATAAAGAAGGATGATCTAATTAAAGGTATAGAGGTCTGCGGTGCCGCAGGTTTCCTTGAATTTGCAGCGAATGCCGACATAACACTTTTTGTCTGAGCCGGAAAAATCAAAAGGTGTCAGGCATGGACAATTGAGATAATGAAAACATAGCGTATTGTGTCATGTATTGCTTATACTAATTACAAGTGATTTTACTTGGTTATAGGTTGCCATAGCTACTCCTTTCGTTTTCTCGATTTTAGGACAACTCCTTCAAAAAAATAAAGCCCCTGATAGGGGGCTATCAGAGGCTTTAATAAAAATGGTGGAGGCGGCGGGAATCGAACCCGCGTCCGGAAACGTTCAGCATCAAGGTTACTACATGCTTAGCCGGTGTATTTGAAACCTTCGCCGCATCCCATGCCCGCCGGCAGGCATCAGGATGATGCTATCCTGCTTAGTCTTACCCGTCATCCACAGGAAGAAATGACAGGCCAGCCTGCTAATATTACACTCTTTCCCAATGCACAGGCGACGTCAGGAAGAGCGCCGCTGCCTTTATTTAGGCAGCGAGTGCCAATTCGTTGTTGGCAGTTAAAATTCCCCGTTTGTTTAATGAGGCCAACGGGACCTCAGCATGCAACCCTGGCGTCTTCATCTCCGTCGAAGCCAGTCGCCCCCTTAGATTACGCTGAAAAACACCCATCTGCGGCGTCAGGACTGCGGATTTGAGCCTCAACGTACAACTTAGTACGCCTCCCTCGGCCCAAATCCTTGTCCTTCCTTGCATCTGAGTATTTTTGAGAGTAATCTAATTTGCCATATTTCTACGAGTCACCCTTCAAACCTACATGTGATCATGTGACTGATATGGCTGATAGAATTCCTTGTCTATTTGGTCACGGATTTGTTTGATTCTGTATCCCTCTTTATGCATCTTTCTTGCAAGGAGGGCCTCGTTTATACAAATATCGCATCCTGATCCGTGTCCGTCAGTAAAGCATGTACGCAGGCTGTGGTGGCCGTGGTCCTCTGCACAGTAACAATAACAGTACATATGATCCAGAACATCAGGAATTTCTGCCGCAGCCTTATAAGCATCGCTTATAACACCGGTAAAATAGACTGAGGAGACTATAGGATTAGCCTCTCCCCCTTTCCATTCAGGGTTATTTTTATATTCTACATAAGTTGCCGGAAGATTTTTATCAGCGGCTTTTTCCTTTGAGCAGGCACTGAAAAGAAATGCCCCGGTTATTATAACTATCATTGCAATTGATATAATTTTCTTCATATAATTCTCTTTGCCCACCCTCCCCCTCACCCCCTCCCGTCAAGGTAGGGGGGATTTTTCAAAGATACTACCCCTCCCCTTGAAGGGGAGGGAAGTTTCCACTATTCACTAATCACTATTCACTGACTTTTCTGCCTTTCCCTAAAAGCCTGAGCGACTTCTCTATCTGCCTCTTTCTTCTTTAAACTCTCCCTTTTATCATAATCTTTTTTCCCTTTTGCTAATCCAATCTCAACCTTAGCAATGCCCCCTTTAAAATAAATCTTCAACGGTACGAGGCTGTATCCCTTCAGTACGGTCTTTCCGAGGATCCTGTTAATCTCTTCCCTGTGTAACAGGAGCTTCCGCTTCCTTTGCGGGTCATGATTATTTATGTTTCCTGCCTTGTACGGGCTGATATTACAGTATAAAAATAGTTCTCCCTTTTCTATATGTGCATATCCATCTTTGAGGCTTGCCCCGCCTTCACGAAGTGATTTAACCTCTGTGCCCAGAAGTTTCATCCCTGCCTCATAAGTATCTTCTATGAAATAATCATGAAAAGCCTTTTTATTCGTAGCTATTATATTTTCACTCATAACTGCTTAAAAAATCAGAAAAATAATTTGCTTCTAAAAGAGAGTTTATGATAACATAGTGGCATTTCAAAGGCAATCTGAGATGGGCTGATTACCTTTTCTCTTGACAAAACCCTTGTTAATTTTTATTCTGTTGTACATGCCGAAGTGGTGGAATTGGCAGACACGCATGTTTGAGGGGCATGTGGGGTTTCCCGTGGGGGTTCAAGTCCCCCCTTCGGCACCATATTGAGGTACACAACCTCCGGAGGCCCCAGGGAGGACATAGTCAATCTCCTTAGGCCTTGGCGTATCATAGAAATAACACCTTGCAACCCCCTCTTTCCTAAGCACTTCTATCCTGTCAAGGAAGTAACCAATAGCCGTTTTTTGTTCTCCAGGCGTCTGCCTCCTCAGTACCTCGCCGACATTCTTAAGTACCCTGTCATACTCGTTGACCAGTAAAAGGACTTTACTCGGTTTGCTTTTGTTGATTTCATATTTCCTGATATCTCTAAGCAGTTCATCCCGTTCTGTCTCTTTCTTCAGCAGCCGGTCTTTAAGGCTTGATGATCGTGACTCTGTAAATATGAGAACATCCTGTATCTTCGTTATCTCGGTATCAATGCCCTTAATCTTCTTCTTTAAGGATGGATAGACGGTGTCGGTCCATCAATTCTCGCTGAAGCGGTACGCCAGCCTCAGATATTATTTTTGACGCTATATATGGCTTAAATAACTTCTCAGATGAGAAGAGAGAATGAGCAGCATCCTTTATTTGCAAATAATTTTATCTGGAAAGAGGGGGAAAGCACATGCTTTGAGCAAACCAATCCCATCATGTAGTAAAAGAGTCGGGCAAATAGAATGATTGAGAAATCCAGGAGACTAAAATCTATGGAGGTTTTGCAGTAGGAGGAGACATAACAAGTCTCAGGAGATCTTCCCAACTTTCAAACAGAAGGATTCTATAGGATGGGTCTCTCTAATCTTTCTTATGAGCCGCTTTCCAGCATTCATCTCACAGTCCTGTTTGTCTGTGCCATCTACGTTCCTTAGCTGTGTCTCCATGGGAATGTTACTGACGTTAAACATCGTCATTAAATTGTTTCGCTGATTGACCTCCTGCATGCGGCGTTGAAATGACAAAAGAGAGGGATCCTGAAAATACATCATCGCAAAACTGCTCATGAAACAATCATGCAGAGAGTGTTTCACTTTGCCATTCTGCCGATTATCTTTGATCTCAAGCAATCGCTTAGATAACGTGCTTCTTAGTGCGGCAAACCCTAAATCTTTCTTAATATGCATGCATAATACATAACATATCTGAGGCTCTTGCAAAAGTCCCAAAATGCTGTCATTCCCGCATTTTTTAAGCGGGAATCTATTGTTTTATAAGAGAAAATCATATCCCCGATAGAAGATTTCGGGGATGACAGAGAGTTTTGCAAGAGCCTCATTATAAAAAAGCTGACTAGTACTGAATTTTCAGGGTGTTAAACTATAACAAACCAAGTTCCTTTTTCACATTCTCAATCGTCACTGAGGGCTTGTCGTTTTCTTCCTGCTTTTCTGTGCGTTATACAATAAATTATTACATTATCTCCTTCAACTTCAAATAATACACTGTCAATGCAAAGGGGGGGCAGTCAGTTGACACTGATACTGTAAGGTTTCATAATGAGGCACGTCTCGATGGGATGGAGGGATTGGAGAGGCAGAAGTAAGATTAAGATTAAGGTTAAGATTGAGAAAAGCAGTATGTGGGAGAGGGTGCCCAGTTTATCCCCCCTCCCTTGACGGGAGGGGGTTAGGGGGAGGGTGAGCTATGGAGATCCTTGAGTGAAATACCTGAAACTTTTCATATTTTGTACTATATTACTCACCAGTATTTCCACATTATCCTATTCATCTCAGAAGAAGGTTTACCTTGTCAAATATGATGGGATTATTAATCCTGTTGCAGGTGAGTATATTAACGGGGCGATTAAGAAGGCTAACTTGGATAATGTTACTGCACTTATGATTGAGCTTGATACACCGGGCGGGCTTGATACATCCATGCGGGATATTGTAAAGGCGATCAGCAATTCCAAAGTCCCGGTCATTGTTTATGTTTCTCCCACAGGGGCGAGGGCGGCTTCGGCAGGTGTGTTTATTACGCTCTCTGCCCATGTTGCTGCAATGGCTACTGGGACAAATATAGGGGCCGCACATCCGGTGGCAGTCGGCGGCGGGCAGATGGATAAGACCATGCTTAAAAAGGTGGAAAATGATGCGGCGGCATACATTAAGTCAATCGCAGAAAAAAGGGGAAGAAATGCCAAGTGGGCTGAGGATGCTGTGAGGAGAAGTGTTTCCATCACAGAGAATGAGGCACTAAAGCTGAAGGTTATTGATGTGATAGCAGAGAACAGGGACAAACTGCTTGGTATGCTGAACAATAAAGAAATAATTACTTCCGCAGGGAAGGTCAGGCTTGATACTAAAGGGGTTTCGATAGAGGAAATCCCCTTAGGTTTAAGGCACAGGATATTAAATACACTCAGTAATCCCAATGTGGCATACATTCTGATGATACTGGGTATTTATGGCCTCTTCTTTGAGCTTGCAAGCCCCGGTGCAATTCTGCCGGGGGTGGTCGGTGCAATCTGCCTTATCCTTGCCTTTTATGCCTTTCAGACACTCCCTGTTAATTATGCGGGCCTGGCCCTTATTATACTTGGGGTCATACTGTTTATTGCAGAGATAAAGATAGTAAGTTATGGATTGCTGTCAGTTGCAGGCGTCATCGCAATGGTGATGGGTTCTATCATGCTTATGAATACAGATGTACCATTTCTAAAAATATCATGGATGGTTATACTGCCTGCTGTCCTTCTCACAGCAGTCTTTTTTGTCTTTGCTGTAGGGATGGCTGTTAAGGCCCACAAACGCCGGCCGGTTACAGGTATTGAAGGTCTCGAAGGAGAAACAGGCGAGGCTTATACTGATATAGATTCAGAAGGCAAGATATTTATTCACGGAGAGATATGGAATGCAAAGAGTGATGAGGCTATAATGAAGGGAGAAAAGGTTAAGATTATCAGGATGGATGGGATGTGGCTAATAGTAAAAAAGATGTAAGAAGTTAGATGCAAGAAGTAAGAAGAAATTAAACAGGAGGTACGAAAATGGAACTCTTACTAAGCCCGCTGATTATCATAATTATTGTAGCAATGTTCCTTTACAGTGCTGTAAAGATTCTGAAGGAGTATGAACGAGGGGTAATATTTATGCTCGGAAGGTTCTGGAGGGTAAAGGGGCCGGGCCTGATTCTCCTGATCCCCGGCATACAGAAGATGGTTAAGGTAAGCCTGCGTACAGTTGTTCTGGATGTCCCGACACAGGACATTATTACAAAAGACAATGTGTCAGTAAAAGTAAGTGCAGTTGTATACTTCAGGGTCATTGATTCAAACAAGGCTATTATAGAGGTAGAGGATTATATGTATGCAACATCCCAGCTTTCTCAGACCACACTGAGGAGTGTGTTAGGTCAGGCTGATCTTGATGAACTCCTGTCAGCAAGGGATAAATTAAATCAGGACTTACAGAGAATCCTTGACCGTCACACTGAACCGTGGGGGGTCAAGATATCTAACGTTGAGATAAAAAATGTGGATTTGCCGCAGGAGATGCAGCGTGCAATGGCCAAGCAGGCTGAGGCTGAAAGGGAGAGGCGTGCCAAGGTGATTCATGCTGAGGGTGAATTTCAGGCATCACAGAAGCTCGCTGATGCCGCAGAGATCATTAGTGTAAGACCTGCTGCCTTGCAGTTGAGATATTTACAGACACTTACTGAGATCGCAGCAGAAAAGAATTCGACTATTATTTTCCCGCTGCCGGTGGATATGATTTCAACATTTTTGTCTCCGAAAAAGAATCCGGAAAAGGAATAGTAGTGTTACGATTTATACTTATTATCTTTTCCATTATCCTGACATTCGTTTCACCGCTGTCTGCCAAACAGCAGGGCATCACAGATATTGATATATCCCGTTCCAACAGCGAATTGATGGTAACAGCCGCTTATGAAGGAGGTTTTACCCCTGAGATCAAACAGGAGATTATTAACGGTGTGGCCAGGGAGCTTTTCTACTACATCGTCCTTCAGAGGGTAATGCCTAAGTGGATTGACGAAGAGAAGATTTCCCAGACAATAAAATATACCTTAAAATACGATATCCTGAAAAAACAATTTCTTATAAACAGGATTATAGGAAACAACAGGGAAGAGCATGTGTTTGAGTCATACGATGAAATGATAGAATGGGTTTCTAAGATTGACAGGGTAAGTATAACCCCTATTAATACCCTGAGAACGACCCATAAGTATTATGTCAGTATTAAGGCAGAGATTAAGGCAGGTGAACTTCCGTTTTTATTACGCTATCTACTCTTCTTTATCCCATATTCTGAATTCAGTACCGGATGGGTAAATTCAGGTGAATTTATGCTGAAGGACCTCAGATGAAAAAACCCATAATTATAATATCCATATTTCTTTTTATTACAGCCACCCTTACTGCTGTAGAGATTATATTTGAGAAGCGGGGTTCATCACTTCTCGGCAATAATATCCTTCTGCTGACACTATTTAACATAAACCTTATCCTGCTTGTTGTACTCCTGCTCCTCCTCTCAAGAAATATCATTAAGTATGTCTTTGAAAGACATCAGAACATAATGGGGAGCAGATTCCGTACAAAGCTGATAATGTCATTTGTCGGATTCTCGATTATCCCTTCCATCCTCCTATTTATTGTGGCAAGCGGGCTTCTGACTAACAGCATCAACAACTGGTTCAGCATACAGGTAGAGAAGTCCCTGAAAAATTCCTTTGATGTGGCTCAGAGTTATTATGACAAGGAAAAGAAAAATGTACTCCACTCAACAATAGTGCTCAGCAGTTACATCACTAAAAACAACATGCAAAAGGCAGGGTTAAACAAGACCATAGAAGATAAAAAGAGTGAACTTAACCTGAACGGTGTTGCAGCATTTAGTGTAACAGGGGACCTGATCAGTCAATCCATAGACAAAAGACTCACAAGAGGGGGATTTTTAAATATTGCATCAGAAATGGTGCAGAAGGGGTTAAAGGGAGAGAAGACAGTTATTATAAGGTCATCCAGTGCCGGTGATCTTATTATAGGGATGGCGCCTGTTTATGCCTCTGAAAACGACACAAAAAATGTAACAGGCGTTATTTTTGCCGGTACTTATTTTAAAAACAGCCTTGTATCAAAGATGGAGGAGATTACAAGGTCTTATGAAGAGTTTAATCAGATGGCCGCCCTTAAAAAGCCGATTAAGAGCAGTTATATCTTATCATTTTTTATCATTACGCTCCTCATTATCTTCTCTGCGGTTTGGTTCGGCTACTACCTTGCGAGGGGTATAACAATCCCAATTCAGAAACTTGCAGATGCCACACAGGAGGTTGCCAATGGCAACCTTGATGTAAGGGTGGATACCACAACTAAAGATGAGATTGGGGTTCTGATAAATTCATTTAACAGGATGACTGAAGACCTGCGTCAGGGGAAGATAAGTCTTGAAGATGCATACTCCTCTCTCAGGAAATCCAATATCGAGATAGAACAGAAAGGTGCATATACGGAAACCGTTTTAGAGAATGTAGCCACAGGGGTCATTTCTATTAACAGACATGGCGATATTACAACCTTTAACCGGTCAGCAGAACGTATACTGGGTATTACAAAATCAGAGATTATGGGAAAAGGGTTCCAGGAGATACTAAGCCGCATCCCTGCCGACACTGCGAAGGATATATTGAAAAAGATCAGAGGAGGAGGAGGTCACCTTGAGAATGAAGAGATACAGTTTAACCTGAATAACAGGACTATAACATTAAGGATCAGGATGACTACCCTGTCTGATGCAAGCGGACATTTTCTCGGCAATGTTATTGTATTCGAGGACCTTTCAGAGCTTATAAAGGCACAGAGGATAGCGGCATGGCAGGATGTCGCAAAAAACCTGGCCCATGAGATAAAAAATCCCCTGACACCTATCCAGCTCTGCACGGAGAGACTGAGGAAAAAACATTATGAAAGGGATTCGAACTATGATAAAATTTTCGACGATTGTACCAATACGATAATAAACGAGGTAAATGCACTGAAGATGCTTGTTAATGAATTCTCAATGTTTGCACGTATGCCTGCGGCAAGCCCTACGGTGAATAATATAAATTCAATAATACATGAAGCGATACTCCTGTATAATAGCGCCCATAAGGACATAGTTTTTAATGAAGACCTTAATGAGGCAATCCCTGAAATTAATATTGACAGGGAGCAGATCAAACGGGCATTTATTAATTTGTTCAAAAATGCAGTAGAGGCTGTTAATGGTAATGGACAAGTTTGGGTAAGAACAGGGTTTGACGATAAAAACAGATTACTTCATATAGAGATAGCCGATAACGGCGTGGGCGTTCCGGCTGAAGACATGGACAAATTGTTCATACCCTATTTCTCAAGAAAAAAAACCGGAACAGGACTCGGCCTCGCTATAGTAAACCGGATAATTTCCGATCATAACGGAAAAATTACGGTCAATGAGAACAGCCCTAAGGGGACGAAATTTATAATTGAATTGCCTGTGTAATGAAGACAGTGAATAGTGAATAGAAGATAGATGCAAGAAGTTAGAAGAAAGATTAAGACTAAAATTGAGATTGAGTTAAGCAATATGTGAGATAGGGTGCTATGTTAATTCCCTCCCCTTCAAGGGGATGGTTAGGGTGGGGATGGGGTTATTTTTGGGTTCAGAACATATTCTAATCGTTGATGATGAAAAGGGGATACTTGATGCACTCACAGGGGTGCTTGAAGATGAGGGGTATGTTGTCTCAACGGCTGCCAATGGAAGTGATGCATTGAAAAAGATAGAAAAGGACACCCCTTCTGTGGTATTACTTGATATATGGCTGCCGGATATTGACGGACTTGATGTACTTAAAGATATAAGGAAGACCCATAAGGATATGCCTGTTATTGTTATGTCAGGACATGGAACAATAGAAACAGCAGTGAAGGCCACAAAACTTGGGGCCTATGATTATATTGAAAAACCGCTCTCAATGGACAGGGTAAATCTGCTAATCACTCATGCCATCAGACAGCAGAACCTTGTGCTGGAAAATGTCCACCTTAAAAAAAGTGCAGAGAAGTCGGAAGAGCTGATTGGCGAAAGCATCCCCATGCTTCAACTCAAAGAGCAATTGAAGATAGTCGGGGCATCAAACAGCAGGGTTCTTATAACCGGTGAGAATGGAACCGGAAAGGAACTTGTTGCACGTTACATACACAGGACAAGCCAGAGAGCAGACAAGCTGTTTACTGCGGTCAATTGTGCGGCAATACCCGAAACGCTGATAGAAAGCGAACTGTTCGGACATGAAAAAGGTGCATTCACAGGGGCAATCTCTGCTCAAAGGGGTAAATTTGAGATTGCTGACGGGGGGACATTGTTCCTTGATGAGATTGGAGATATGAGCCTTAATACGCAGGCAAAGGTTCTTCGTGTGCTTCAGGAACAGGAATTTCAAAGGGTCGGAGGAAATAGAAATCTGAAAGTGGACGTACGCCTCATATCAGCCACAAATAAAGACATTCCTGCTGAGATTAAAAAAGGGACATTCCGAGAGGACCTGTACTACAGGATAAATGTTATAACAATTAACGTCCCCCCTCTAAGGGAAAGAAGGGACGACATTCCGCTCCTTGCAAAACATTTCCTTAAAGAGATTATCAGGGAACAGGGGGTGCGGCAAAAGGTCTTAACAGATGAGGCATCATTATTATTGAAAGAATATGACTGGCCGGGCAATGTCAGGGAGCTTCGTAATCTGATGGAACGTGCGGCAATTATGGTTCAGGAAGGTCGCATTTTACCTGCTGACCTTGCTATAATAGCAAAAACCGGAACCGGTAATAAAGACACGACACAGTTTATGGATGAAAGGTTCGGTTCATTAAGAGAGGCAAGGGCCTACTTTGAACGTATGTATATAACAGGAAGGTTGAAAGAGAACAACTGGAATATTACAAAAACTGCTGAAGACCTGAAGATAGAGAGGACTAATCTTCACAGGAAAATGAAAATGCTCGGGATTGAGGAAAGGAGATAAAATTGTCAGAATTAAGAAAAGACCCTGTAACAGGAAGGTGGGTAATAATATCATCAGAACGAGGAAGGAGGCCGTCTGATTTTCAGGAGGCACCTCAAAAAAGAAAAGGCGGGTTCTGTCCATTCTGTGGAGGAAATGAAAGATTTACCCCGCCGGAAATTTTGGCATACAGAGAACCCGGAACCAGTCCAAATTCAGGTGGATGGAGCCTTCGTGTTGTGGCCAATAAGTTTCCGGCACTCAAGATAGAAGGCAATCTTGATAAAACAGGCGTAGGGCTGTTTGATAAGATGAACGGTATTGGTGCACATGAGGTCATTATAGAATCCCCAACCCATGATATGACAATGTCATCACTTCCGGAAAAAAAGATAGAGGACATCATCTGGGCATACAGAGACCGGGTGATGGATTTAAAGAAAGACCCAAGATTCCAGTATATCCTCATATTTAAGAATGAAGGGGCGGCGGCAGGTGCATCACTTGAACACTCACACTCCCAGTTGATAGCCCTTCCCATTATTCCAAGACAGGTTACTGAAGAGATTGAAGGCTCACGGCTTTACTATAATTACAAAGAGAGATGTATTTACTGCGATATTGTAAAGCAGGAGATGTTTTCAGAAGACAGGACTATTGTTGAAAATGAACATTTTATTGCCATAACACCATTTGCCGCACGCTTCCCGTTTGAGACATGGATTATCCCTAAGAACCACAACTCATGTTTTGATGAGGCACAGCCATGGGAATATAACAGCCTCGCAAGGATTATGAAAAATATACTCCTGCGGATAGATAAGGTATTAAACATCCCGCCGTATAACTATATAGTTCACACAAGCCCATTGCGGAGTCAGGTAAATGAGTTCTATCACTGGCATATTGAAATCATGCCAAAGCTGGTAAGAATTGCAGGGTTTGAGTCAGGGTCAGGATTCTACATAAATCCTACTTCACCTGAAGAAGCTGCAAAATTCCTGAGAGAGGCAAAAGTGTAAAAATGGAGAAGAGCTTGTAACCCTTCAGTGAGGCGTGGTGACACGAAAAAACTACTTGCGTTCTGGTTGCCATCTATGGTACAACATGATGAATGGAGATGGCGGTCAGATATCGTGGCAGAGAATTCGCCCATGAGGAAATAGCCGAAGTACGT
>JACRGV010000084.1 GCA_016212215.1 Nitrospirota bacterium | reverse complement strand
TTGGCTAATCACATGAGCAGTGAGTCCATACTATATTTGTGTGAAGAACTTAATTCAACAGAAACAGTATTTCCGGGCACAAATCTGCGACTGGTTTACGAACTGGTATCTTAACAAATTCCACGAGGTCAGGAGGTCTGACCTTATGCCATTTATACATACTTATCATCCCCCTTTCCCTCCTCTCTATTGAGAGGAGATTATAGTATTAAGGGGGGTCAAATTTATATGACGATAGGGGGGCAATTCTATTTTACTATCTACACCTTCGCAAGGTATACACTTTTTTCACTTAGATTCATCGTTGCTCACCCTTCTCCTGTCCCCTGCCGCCTTATCAAAGTGGTGAGTCGGATTGTTCCTTTTTCATCGTCTACTTACCTGTTATCTTCCGTATCTCATCCATGAAATCCTGTTTTAACACATACTCCCTTTCCTCTGGGAAATCCGGGTTCTTCCACTTTACAGGAAAAACTATTGAGGGACGCTCTATTTTAACAACAATGGCCTGTTTTTCAATCTCTATCTCAATCTTCGTTTCTTCCTGTTCCTGTTCATCTGCGGCGAAGGCAGGATTACATAGTTGGAAGAAATCAAAGAAAAATAATATTACCATAAATGCAACTATGATACGTGTGCATGTGTTCTTCACTCGAAAATCCCCTCCGGCGGGGTAAGAAAACCCCGCCTATCCATTTCTACGAGGATAGGCGGGACTTTCTTGTCCCGCTGATTTTCATGGTCCTTTGTGAACCCTGGTTCATGTGGGTTCATCCGAAAATCACCCCAAGTAAGCAGTAAGCGGTAAGCAGTTAGCAGATAAAGACTGCCTTTCCTGTTTACTGCTCACTGCTTACTGTTTACTATTTTCATTTCCCTTTGTGAGCGCCCCGCTCATGACGGTTCATCCTAAAATACCCATAGCTCATCCCCCCTCAATGGGGAGGGAAGCTTAGCTGTCATCCCTTCCGCATAGCGAAAGATTCACCATTCACTATCAACAGTCTTACTTCTTACTTCTTACTTCTTGATTCTTGCTTCAAACTTCTAACTTCTACTCACTGCTCCTTCTCAGCAACTGTTCTCTCGGATTTTCCTTATACAATGAGGCGATCTTTCTGAACAATGCCTCATCTTCCTCTCCAATCTCTGTAGGTATGGCAATAACAATCTTTATATACTGGTCGCCGTTGCCGCCGCCTTTAAGATGTGGAATCCCCTTGCCCTTCAGCCTGAACAACTTCCCGCCCTGAGTAGAGGGTGGTATATTCATTGTTGCACTCCCGTCCATAGTAGGGACTTCTATTTTCGCACCAAGTGCGGCCTCGCTAACTGTGACTGGAATATCACAATGCAGGTCATCTCCCTTTCTTTCAAAAAACCTGCCCGGACGTACAGACGTGATGATATAAATATCACCCGGCTTTCCGCCCCTTGTCCCTGCCCCGCCTTTTCCTGCAACCCTTACCTTAGTACCGTTATCAACACCGGGGGGTATCTTTACCATAATCTGTTCTGACTTAATGACAGTCCCTTTTCCCCTGCATACAGAACAGGGGGATGAAAGCCTCCCACTCCCACCGCAATGCTGGCAGGCAGAAGCAAACTTCATAAAACTGATCCCGCTCTCTACTTTCCCTTTCCCCTTACAGTTCGGGCATAACGTCTTTGTTGAAGCAGGGTCTTCACCCGAACCATTACATCGTTCGCATGAATACTCTTTCTGAACATTTATATATCTTGAAGTACCGGTATAAGCATCTTTGAGATCAATCTCCATGTTATAGGACAAATCTGCTCCAGACTCAGGTTCCGGCCTTCGTGTCTTTCTGCTGCCGGTTACATCTCCAAACAGGTCCTCAAATATAGAGCCATACCCCTTATTATCATAAGTGTAAGAAAACTCCGGCCCGCCGGCCCCTGCACCTCCACCGCTGCCACCGCTACCAGGCCATGCCCTGAATCCTTCAGCCCCCTGAAAATTCGGATCAAATGCCGCTTCTCCGTAAGTGTCATATTTCTTCTTTTTATCAGGGTCACTCAATACCTCATACGCCTCATTAATCTCTTTGAATTTCTGTTCAGCCGCCTTGTTATTGGGATTGAGGTCAGGATGATATTTTCTTGCAAGCTTCCTGTAAGCCTTTTTCAGGGTCTTGTCATCAGCATCCCTGCTGACTCCAAGCAAATCATAATAATCTTTCTTTGCCATTTTTTATTCATCCTGTCTGTTAGGAGGTTTGATAACAAGCATTATATAAGAATTGAGTGAAGTATTGTCAAGAATATATGACTATATCAAAAAGTAGATTGCAACCATCTTTATTTTTGTGTTAATCTGTTCACAGAGTAAAACATTTTTTTTAAGGTACAAGTATGAAAACATGGACAGTAAAAACAGTGGTTAGCCCCAATCATAAGGTAGCATTTGATGTTCCTGATGATATCCCTGAGGGGCCTGTAGAAATAGTCATTGTGATTCAGCCTATGACAGAAGGTGTATCGCTCAGGAATCTGGGTTGGACAGAGTCACAGGCAAATGAAACAAGGGCACGGTTAAAGAGCTTTGAAGAAGATTGGAATGCCCCCGGGATGGATGCCTATGATGTCCTATAGACGGGGTGATGTCGTCCTTGTTTTATATCCCAATACCGATCTTCAAACTGCAAAGAAGCGCCCTGCATTGATAATCTAATCAGAAGATATAAACACTGGACTTCCTCAATTGATCGTGGCAATGATAACCAGTAACCTTTTCAGAACAGGCCCAACCAGAGTAGCCTTCACTATGATATCTCAGGAAGGTAAGGCAATGGAATTATTGACTGATTCCATTGTGATGGCTGACAACCTTGCTACTATACTTGACCGTGAGATTGATAAGACTATCGGACACTGTCCAACTATGGAGCTCATTGACTCTGCTCTACGTATTACGCTCGCTCTGTAGGAATGTCCTTAATCATCAACAACTTCATTAGAAGATATATCAGGCAGTATCTTTTGACTCTCTGCAGCAGGCAATGCCTCAACCCCTTTTAGTGTGCGGTTAATGGCGCGTGTCCTCTTTCCCATCAGCTCTTCAATCGTATCTCCGGCGGAGGAAATATTCTTCCGTGCCTTTTCAAGCATACCCCCGAAGTTTTCAAACTCTTTTTTTACAGCCCCAAGTATCTTCCAGACCTCACTGCTCCGTTTCTGTAATGCGAGTGTACGGAAACCAATCTGCAGGCTGTTTAAAATAGCCGCCAATGTAGTAGGCCCAGTTACAATCACCTTATATTCCCTTTGCAGTTGTTCCAGCAAACTCGCCCTGCGGACCACCTCAGCATAGATGCCCTCAAACGGCAGAAACATTATGCCAAAGTCAGTAGTGTCAGGCGGTGAGATATATTTGTCCCGGATGTCCTTTGCCATACTCTTTATGACTGACTCCATTTTTTTGGAGGCAGTATCTATTAATGCAGGGTCGGCTGCTTCATAAGCATCGGTCAATTGCTCATAAGCCTCTTTGGGAAACTTGGCATCAACAGGCAGATAAACAACACTATTGGCATCATCACGCCCGGGCAGTTTGATTGCAAACTCTACCATGTCTGATGAGCCATGTTTGGTTTTTACATTGGCCTCATACTGCTCCGGTGCCAATACCTGCTCCAACAGCATGGCCAACTGCACCTCACCAATGCCTCCCCTCATCTTTACATTACTCAGCACCTTCTTCAAACCGCCGACATCCTGTGCCAGCGTCTGCATATCTCCCAGGCCCTTCTGCACACTCTCCAGTTGCTTCCTGACCAATTCAAATGACTGCCCCAATCTTTCATTCAATGTCTTCTGCAGTTTTTCATCAACCGTTTCTCTCATCTGCTCCAGCCTCTTCTCCGTATTCTGTATCAGCTCCCCCTGCTTCGTCTCTAACTGACCAAACTTCTCCCTCTGCAATTCATTAAACGATTTCATGTTCTTATCAAAAGCATCCTGAAAATCTTTGACAGCTTTTATAAGGGTTTCACGCATACGGTCATTATCAATCTTCGTCTGCCCTGTAAGGTCTTTAAGCTTTTGCTCTACTTGTGTATTAATCTTTTCCAGTTGAAGAACATTGCTCTCTGAAAACTCTTTCAAATTTTTAGTTTGTTCTTCCCGATTAGCCTTATTGTTCCGTTCTGTCTTCTCAATGAGGGCATTTTGTTTTTCATCCAATTGTGCAAATTTCTCCCTCTGTAATTCATTGAATGATTTTAGATTTTTTTCAAACGCATCCTGAAAGTCTTTGAATGCTATACGCATACGGTCATTATCTAACTTAGCTTGGTCTGTAATGCCTTTAAGCCTTTGTTCGATCTGGGTATTAATTTTTTCCAATTGGGTGACGTTATTTTCTGAAAACGCCCTCAGATTGACAGTTTGTTCTTCCCGATTCATTTTATTGTTATGCTCAGTTTTTTCAATAAGTGCATTTACTTTTTCTTCTAAAGTAGCATTAAGTTTCTCCAATGCTTTTTGATTCTGTTCTGTAATTATTTTAAGGGTATCTGTTAATTCAGTTTTAACGTCTTTGAGTGACTGGTTTAACTCTGCACGGTTGCCTGTGGCTATAGCGGAATTTTCTTCACGACTTATGCGGAAATCTTCTCTCAGGTTTGTCTCAATCTTGCTGAAACTGGTTTGCAAACCATCCATCCTGCTCACTAAACCATGATATTTATCTCCACCCTTTGGCCTGAAAATAAATATCATGCCGATAGCAGCTACTACCAGAAAACACAATATGATTAGGAGTGTTTCTAAAATATTTTCACCCTTTGATGAATACCGTTATAATTTGCATCAACTCTATGTCAATATTATTTTGCCACACACTATATCTCTCTGATACGTATCTTATTAGCAGTTATTACAACGAATTTTCCATATAATGAAGAACTATATTCCGTAAGTATTTTTACTAAAGAATCAGTTATCTTAATTACATCCTTGCTCTTGTATCTCAGGAATATTACGCTTATCCCCTTTTCATTTCTAGCAAATACCCAATGACCAAAATCACTGTCTTCAGTCAACAGAAGGGCATTGAATCGCTTCGCAATACCAATAACTTCCTCATCTTTTATACCCTGATATTCCCTGAGCACAGATATTACATCAAATGCCTTGTCTCTAAGGGAAGTAACGATTCGGAAATCAACATCTTCATCCGCGAGAATCTTAACCTGCAATTATTTCCTCCCTTGATATGACGTCTGCAGAGTATGACAGGGCTGCAAGGATGTCTTCTTTTGTAAGATGAGGATATGCCTGTAATAGTTCCTCAAAAGACATTCCTTCTGAAAGTTTTTTCAGGATAAGTTCTACTGTTATTCTTGTTCCTTTTATTACCGGTTTACCAAGCATAATTTTCTGATCTGATACTATTCTATCTGTATATGTCATAATTATGTTTCTCCTTATTTTTATAAATATTCCCAGCTCGCAATATCATCATTTCCCCAGTTTGTTGGGGCAGGTACAAATTCTACCAATCTTATCACGCCTCTCCTCACTCTATCCTTCAATCTCTGCCCTAAGTATACGTTTGCAGAGTAGTTACGCCCACAGTCCTTACCGCCTTCCCCGTAGTTCAATACTAACATGTCCCAGTCGTCAGGGTATTCGGATTGAAATGAGCTTTTGAATTCCGCTGTTGTAAATCGTTGCCCCCTAAACCCTTGCAGTACTTCATCAATATGATCAGGATTGATAATTACCATAGGAATTGACTCCTTTTTTAATTGTAGCAGTATCTTTTTTTACTACTTCTTCTTCTTGGAAATATGAGTAATAAATGTCTATTTTATAAAGTAAACCTCTTCATATTTAACGCTCCGCCAGAGACGTTCCAGAAATATATTGTCCAATGCATGGCATAGTCCGTTCATGCTTATAGAGATAACTGCTTTATCAAGTAAGTCTGTAGACTCAAAGCATGTAAACTGCACACCCTGATCAGTGATGAATATGTCTGGTTTTGAAGATCTCACTTCCTTTCTATTCAATATCCATTTTAACAAAAACCTTTAACTAAAGCACAAAATTTATAACCCAAATAAAAACTTAAAGCACATGCTATAAGACTGAAAATAATGGTGCATCCAAAATTTGTAGACTTAATTACGGGCTTTTCACCTTCGACATGCTTCATTGTACTCCCACATATAGGGCAAAATATTGTACTACCTACTTTGTCACTTTCAAGGTCTATTGTACTCTTACATTTTGTGCATTGAAATCCACTCCATTTTGATTCTTTTTGTGACAACTTACACCTCCTTCTATTAAGAATTTATTTTTCTGCACAGATATACATTATCAATTTAATAAAAATCTATAATAAAATGCCCATTATCACTGTTATCCCCATCATTATTATCTATACCTGTATACAATTTTTTTTAATATCTGGCTTTTTCGAGACCAGAATAGCAAGATGAGACTTTGCTGTCAATGGAGTTTTAACTGAAGATTTACCTAACTGTAGATATAACTAAACAGTCCATATAATGCGTTTGATCTATTTATTTTTATATTGATGGAAGGTCTTTCATTGTAATCTGTGTTAATTGAGCATTGGGATTATATGCCCACTCTCCGAGTCTTCTAATAAAGATTTTAACCGCTGATTCTATCCAGGTTCTTTCCTGATGTGTCAATGGAATATATTGTCCATCCTTTGGTGCCTTTCGTGCTTCAAATTTATCACCCTTTTCAGTGCACAGATTGGCAAGTCTATTTAATATCCTCATAGAAATATTATATTTTGCGGCACTCTCATCTCGGTTTCCTGCACTTGCCGTAAGAATAGTTAGGCACGAATATGCCATTGCTGTTAATGTTTCACGACCCTGCATGTAACCCTTATATCGGATGTATAAAGTTTCTGCATCCGGAGATAAACTAAAGTCAGATGGGGGCTCAGGAAACTTTCCACGTGAGGCGATGAAGGCTACCCGACTGCCCAAAATAATTATATCTGTCGCTGCCAGTTGAAGTACCGCACCTGTATCAGGTAGAGGATTTCTATCAATAATATTTGTAGTTTTATAAACAAGATTAAACTCATTTATGCTCCTTTCAAGAGTTGCAATAACCTCCCATTTCTGAACAAAAGGATCAACAACGGCATGGGCCTCGGCAGCAGTTGCGAAATGCTTTTTCATGTAGAATGTTGCACCCTTCTTATCTATGATAACACGAAAATCATCGGCCTCTTTTTCAAGAGGTTCTGCCTTTGCATAATCCGTGGATTCATTGGTGGCAAGGGCGTAATATAAACTTTCTACATGCGGATCATTCATTTAATTAACCCATTTCTTTATCAATTTATTCTTTTTTATTTCCCTGAGTGTTTGGATTTTCATCAAGTAGCTCTTATTTTTGAAAACCCAGATATAACATGATAAACATCATCCGCTATTTTAGTGATAGCTTTTGCTATTTCATATAATGAAGGACTGAGCAATATATACTTTTATTAGAATATTCCTTTTCAATCCGTACTCTCATTTTCTGGGGAGGTTAAAGGGGGCGGTTGTTCTTTCTCCTGAACAATCCCTTCTGTCCATTTTATTGCGTCTTCTGCAAATTTGATGGCTTCTGAGATATCGGTTTCCGTTATCTCACCCCAATATCCCGGATATCTGGTTTCTACTGCATAGGGGGTTAATATGCCCACATCCAAAAGGTTAGAAGGAATGGGAATCTTAGAGGTTTCAAAAGTATCAATAAGCTCTTCAAGATCATGGGTAAATGGAAAGTTAATCTTATGAAACAACAGGACGGCTTTGAACGCCTTTTCAACGGCTTGCTGGGCGTGAAAACAGATTTGCACCGGCAATACATCCTGTGAATATATGTTATGGCTGCTGAAAATATAACACACTTATAATTTGCAATGCAAACTAAGAAAACTTAAAATGGAGACAGATAAATCAAGTAACTTAGCTGATAATCCCCTTTAATAATCGTTATCCCAATCCGGCTTGAGCAACTGATTGTGTGGTCTTTGAGGTTTTCCCTTGGTGACTGAGTGATCATCGAAGGCTTTAAAGCATTTATTCTATGAACTTCCAAATATCTTCAATCAGCAAATGGTCAAAGGTTTTGACTTGGTCCTTCAAAATATTTTCAGTTTTCATATTGGGTCTGATGTCGCAATAATAAACACCGTCCAGGGGATTTAACTTAACTGTATAACCCTTGAAGTGGCCCGGAAGGAATGTTGCATTTATACCGTATTCGTTTTCTTTTTTTGTATTCTTCCTTTGCACATCATTAAGGAATACGGCTATATGCGGCGTATCCTTCTCTGTCAATTTATTGTATAGGAATTTATCAATGAAAATCTTGTCTATTCGGTCTTTGCTTGATGTTTTGATTGATCCAATTACTTTTATATCATCATCTTTTTCAATGATAAGGTCGTGCTGATAGCTCATATTGAATTGGGCTTGCCCATCAACAATTACAGGAACCTGTATTACTCCTGTTCTACAATCAATTCCGATTTCATGAATGAGTAACCGGATAAAACGCTCGAACAAATCTCCAGTCAATTTTCTTGCAGTATTTGATTTTCCGGCAGGTAATCCATCCAATGCTGCTCCAATTGATTGTTGAATAGTGTATGTAGAGTTATTTATGATTTTTCTGATTGAATCATCTTTCTTGTCTGCATTTTTTACTACTTTCAATATTTTCATGTATTCTTTTGACGCTTTTGCAAATCCTTTTGCATCATACATCAGGTTTGAGTTGATAGGTCTGGTAATTTGATAATTTCCGGTTTTATCATACTGGTAGAAGCGATAATGGTTTTCATTTTGAGAAATAATTACTGCCTGAAGATTGCTGCTGATAAATGCCAGGTACTCGTTACAAAATGAGATAAAACCTTTAAGGTCTTTGAAGTTATCCTTATTTGTGGCTTGTTTTACAAGCTGTTTTAGAGTCATCGTATAGAGTTTCTTCTTTTAAGGTTTTCAAAATCGTATTTAATCCATTGCTCAATCGGCCAATCTTCAACCAATTCAATCCTGTTTGCAGCCCAATCAAGATATTCTGGTGAAAGGTCGCAGGCAAGCCATTTTCTCTGAAGTTGTTCTGCACAAACAGGAGTTGTTCCTGAACCACAAAAAGGGTCTAATACAACCTCACCAACATTTGAAGATGTAAGAATAAATTTCCTTAAAAGTTCTTCGGGCTTCTGTGTAGGGTGTGGCGTTTTTTCGTGCATTCCATTGCAAGTAGTAGGAATTTCTAACACATCTTTTGGTTTTGCTCCATGCGGATTTGGCTCCCAAATATGATTGCCATTTCTGCCCTTTCCATATTGGCTTGTTTCGGCTTGCGGATGGCTTGGATATTTTAAAGTGTGTTCGCCATAAGGAATACGAATTTCATCAATATTGAAAACAAAACTCTTTGTTTTTCGAAAATGCAAAATGCTCTCGTGGCTTCGTCCCCAATCATTACCAAGATTTGCTTTGTTTTTGTAATGCCAGATAATCCAGCGGCACGATGTAAAATACTTTGATGCCGGATGTTTTAAGTCCGCAAGTATTTCAGAAAAACCACATATATATAGTGTTCCTGTTGGTTTTAAAATTCTTGCAGCTTGCTCAATCCATTGCAATGACCATTTTATATATTCTTCATGGCTTTCAAAGCTGTCCCAATTGGCTTTTTTAATATTGTAAGGCGGGTCAGCAAAAATCAAATCTATACTTTCATCGCTCATACTTTTTAGCCATTCAATACTATTCCCTTGCCATAATTCACCGTTCGGATGTTTGTAAAATAAAATGGGGGAGTCGCCATCTCTTTTTGCAAAATCAATTCCTTTTTTTTCCCCTTTGAGTTGCAACTCTCCAAAAAAAGTTGGCAATTCTTTATTTCTCAATAATGTTTTTCCCATTTTCATTCTTTATTTTTTAGTAAGACACTATTAATTTTTAGAAAAAATAACAGACATCTATTTCAGGCGTTACTTCCCATGGAACGGACATTATACCCTCGCTGAATATATGTTACGGTTGCTGAAAATATAACACACTTATAATTTGTAATGCAAACTAAGAAAACATAAAAATGGAGGCGGTAGTCTAAGGTCTGATGTTTAAAAAGACTCAAGTATTCTACGGATACATAAACGGATATGGCTGAAAATAATAATACGGCGGATAAAAGATGTAGGGCTGGTTTTGATACGGGATATAAGGAGATGGATAATAGTATGGGAAGTTAAAAGGGGTATAATATTCCTGAGGATAAGGCGGATAGTCATATTCCATAAGGCTTCGCTTATTATGGGCACAGCCTGTAATAAGGATTACAAGGAGTGAAAAAGCTATTATTACTTTGAATAATCGTTGAGACATTGAAACACCCCTTAACAAACTGTCAAATCCCCCTCAATCCCCCTTTTCTAAAGGGGGATGTCTACTTGCTTCTTGCTTCTAACTTCTTGCCTTTACCTTCAGTCTTCGGTCTTCAGTCTACAGTCTTCAGCTTACCGATTTCCCCCGGCTTAAACGCCCCCTTCTCAGTTATTATAGCAGTTATCAACTCTGCCGGGGTTACATCAAAGGCAGGGTTGGCTACCTTAACATTATGAGGGGCTATCTGTGTCTTCCCAAACACATGGGTTACCTCTTCAGGGTTTCTCTCCTCAATAGGGATGTGTTCTCCTGATGGTATATTAAAATCTATTGTAGATACAGGGGCTGCAACATAAAATGGTATCCTGTGTTTCTGTGCAAGTACTGCCACACTGTACGTCCCGATCTTATTAGCAGTATCCCCGTTTCTTGCTATCCGGTCTGCACCTACAATACATAGGTCAATCTTTCCCTTTTTCATGAACCAGCCGGCCATGTTGTCAGTAATTAGTGTAACAGGTATGTTGTCCTCCATCAGCTCCCATGCTGTGAGCCTTGCCCCCTGAAGAACAGGCCTTGTCTCATCTGCAAAGACGTTAATATCCTTCCCCTCTTCTTTTGCCGCCCTGATAACGCCAAGTGCCGTACCATACCCGCCTGTTGCAAGTGCCCCTGCATTACAGTGAGTCAGAATTGTATTCCCGCTTTTGATAAACTGTGCCCCATGTTTTCCCATGGCCATGTTCGCCGCAATGTCCTCCTGCAGTACCCTGTTGGACTCATCAATCAGCATCTTTTTAATTACATCAACAGTTTTTTCTTTATTTGAGAGCAGGAACTTCTTCATCCTCTCAATACCCCAGAAGAGGTTTACTGCTGTAGGTCTTTGAGAGGCAATATGGCTGCATATCTTTTCAACTTCTGCATAAAAAGCTGAGAAATCTTCTGTCTTAATCTCCTGTGCCCCCAGTGCAACACCCATTGCCGCAGCCACCCCAATCGCAGGCGCACCCCGGATAATAAGCTCCTTTATTCCTCGTGCAACTTCCTGATAAGTCCTGCAGTCAAAAAAGGTCACCTCAATCGGCAGCCTCGTCTGATCCAGCATCCGCACAACACCCTCTTTCCATTCAATTGTAGGAACCAATTTAAAACCCCTTTCTATTTTTACTCACCATTTTTAAACAATCCGACATAATTGTCAATAACCCTGCCTGTTGCGATTCAGCTTCAATGGCAATTCCTGCATCTTGTCTTAACCTAAACATTATGTTAACATCCCGGACATGGGTAAATATGATACTTATGTAGATGCATGGAGAGATAGATTAAATAAGGGTCTGTCATGAAATAAGTTGTGCATTTAGTCGCTCAGATTTCGGTCAGGTTTGAGTGCGACCGATTGAGCAAACCAGAAGGCGTAGTTGAATCTACGCTGAGGGGTTGCGATTGAGGAGCACACAAAGATGGCCGGAAGATGAGATGCATAAATGTATAGGTTATTTTATGACAGACCCTAAGGAGAAGGCAGAACTTGAAGGCCGCCATGTACGTGCATTGGGGAAGGCTAAGGAATGTGCGGAAGTATTGAAAAAGGAATTTCACAGTTCGGGGGAAATATGCAAGAGGTATCCCAAGCTTTATCCCATCAGCAAGCTCAACCTACATTGTGAAAGTTTCATTCTCCTGTGAGCTGAAGGCTCATTAGCGTTCATCCGAAAATCCTCTACGGCGGGGTAAGAAAACCCCGCCTATCCATTTCTATGCGGATAGGCGGGACTTTCCTGTCCCGCTGATTTTCATGTCCCTTTGTGAACCCTGGTTCATGTGAGTTCATCCGAAAATCAACCCCATCCCCACCCTAACCCTCCCCTTGAAGGGGAGGGAATCAACATAGCCCCCTCTCCCTCAGGGAGAGGGTTAGGGTGAGGGTGGGGTTTTCATTCCCCTTTGTGAGCGCCCCCACTCATGAAAGTTCATCCGAAAATCCCTTCCGGCGGGGTAAGAAAACCCCGCCTATCCATTTCTATGCGGACAGGCGGGACTTTCCTGTCCCGCTGATTTTCATGGCCCTTTGTGAACCCTTGTTCATGTGAGTTCCCCCGAAAATCTCTGATCAAATCTTCCTATCCCACCCTTTAGAAAAATGGGCGTACTAAGAAATTAAATAGAATTTTGTACCAGCAATATGATATAACTTAAAATTATTTATAGCGTATGGAAACAGAATAGGTAATAGGATAGGGGGAATTAAATGGGGCTTTTCTGGGGGTTGATAAGTTTTTTTAAGCATGGCGGTTTTTTTATGTATCCTGTTCTGCTTGTTCTAACTGTAGGGGTTGCAATCATTGTTGACAGGTTGATGTTTCTCAAAAAGGCTTCGATAGACGGTGATGCCCTATGGAAAAGTGTTGAAGACAATATCAGGGCGGGGAGGCTTGAAGATGCAATCCGGCAGTGCAAAGGGTCAGAGGCAGCACTTCCAAAGGTCTTAACAGCAGGATTGGAAAAGGCTAAGCACATAAAACCTACAAAGGATGACAGGGATGAATTAGAGAACCATATTGAAGAGGCACTGCTTACCATTATGCCACAATTGGAAAGCAGGACGCATTATCTTCCGACGCTGGCAAATGTCTCTACACTTTTTGGATTACTCGGAACTATCACCGGGCTTATTCACGCCTTCCAGTCTATAGCATCCTCCGACCCCTCTCAGAAGGCAACCATGCTGGCACAGGGTGTCTCAGAGGCCATGAATGCAACGGCATTTGGAATAATCGCAGCCATTCCGCTCATGCTTTTCCATGTATATATACAATCACGCACAGTGAAGATAGTGGATATGCTGGATGCCTTTTCAATAAAACTTATCAACATACTTACCTCTGAGTAATTAGATATGCTTCGAAGGCCCTCTTTAAGAAAACACAGGATACATGGAGAAAATGAGCTTCAATTAACTGCATTGGTTGACATCATGGTTACCCTTATCTCATTCATGCTCGTAACCGCAGTCTTTGTGAAGATGTCTTCCATAGACCTGTCCCTCCCGGAGGAGACAAAGAGCCCGGTCAAAAGTACAAAAACAGAAAATAGTGTACCATCTCCCCCAGGATTCAGGCTCATCGTTTCAGTTAGTGTGGACCAGATTGACATATTTAATGACAAGACATCCCTTGGGACTTTTAAAAAAGATGAAAAAGGGTCTTATGATTTTACAGGCATTGCAAACGTACTGAAAGAACTCAAAAAAGAATACCCCGAAGAGAAGTCCGCTACAATACTAAGTAATCCCTCAATTCATTATAATATCCTTGTCTCAACTATAGATGCAGTGCGTGAGGGATTCCCGGATATTTCCCTCGAAGAGTTGTGAGAAACGAACTATGATACGCGTACCTACAAGAGTCAAGCGGCATACAAATAAGGTATCTGCCGGTACAGGGCTGAACCTCATCTCCCTGATGGATATATTAACTACGCTGGTCTTCTTCCTTCTGATACACGTAACAAACGACGTTGAGACGGTGCAGGTACCTGGAAATGTTAGCCTTCCTGCGTCATTCTCAACTGTCAAACCAACACCTGGCTTAACGGTATTTATCACATCCACTGAGATACTCGTAGAAGATAAAAAGATAGCACGAATACAGGATGTTCTTAGCTCCGGAGAATCTTCCATTGAAGGGCTGGAAAAGGAATTACTCATAAGGGTTGAAAATGATAAGCAGACCTCCAAAACAGGTCATAAGCAAGATAATAAACCTGATAATAAGAAGGAAAAAAAAATAACAATAATGGGGGATAAAGACCTGCCGTTTACCCTTCTGAAAAAGATAATGAATACCTGCTCAAGGGCAGGATACTCCACGATTACCCTTGCTGTTTTACAGAAAGATGCCTTATGAAGCATCCCGTCAATAACGATAGTGGCGATAATAGTGAACTCCTGTTCAGAAAGATCCTCATCATTGCACTCATTGTTTATGCTGTAATTGTATCAGGAATAATGTTGATACCGTTCAAAGCTGTGATGCAAAAAAGCCCGAAAGCAATAACCACAAAGCCCGTTGAGATACATCTCCAAAAAACAGTACCCGCACAGTTATCAGAAGAGATTAAGAAGAGGCTTGCAGAGGAACAGAAAAAGAGGGAAGAGGAACAAAAAAAACTTCTTGAGGAAAAACGGCTTGCCGAAGAGAAGCGGAAAAAGGAAGAGCAGGAGAAACTTGCACAGGATAAAAAGAAGGCAGAAGAACAGAGGCGTTTAGAAGAAGAACGCAGAAAGGTTGAGGAGAAAAAACGAAAAGAAGAAGAAAAAAGGAAGGCCGCAGAGCAAAAAAAATTAGAAGACGAACAGCGTAAGGCTGAGGAGAAGAGACGCAGGGATGATGAAAAGCGGCTGACTGATCAGAAGAAAAAGGCTGAGGATGAAAAGAAGGCAGTAAAAGAACAGAACAAGGCCGCTGCAATGAACACAGGTCTGCTGAAGGCAATGAAATCCGGGGGTGGAGGAAGATTTGCAGATAATGTGTTTGATTCCAATGAATTGAACAATGCGGTTTCTGCACCATCGCTTAAAGGATCTTCAGCACGTTCACAAGGAGGGGCTTCAAAAGGGACAGGGCAGCCCCCAGCTCAGGGGAGGACATTAAAAGGGAGTTCAGGCATTGGAGATGTTGCCTCTGTCCCGATGACAAAGACCGGCGGACTCAGCGGCCGCAGGGGTGACGGAGGTATAGACACAAAGCTTGCAGGCAAAGGAGACATGGGAGGAGGCGGCAAGGCTTCACCAAAGACAAGGAGTCAGGGGTCAATTAAAGAGGTACTCACGTCACACAGAGGAAGCATAGACTTCATCTACAGGAAGGCATTGAGAGACAACCCGGCATTAAAAGGGACAGTAATAATAGAATTTACAATCGCACCAAGCGGAGAAATTACCTTAGCCCGAATCGTATCAAGCACCATGCATGACCAGTCATTTGAACAGCAAGTTTTGAAACGCATCCAGACATGGAAATTCCCCCCATTTCCAGAGAGCGGCAGCACCGTAATAAAGTATCCGCTGGAGTTTGAACCGGCGTAGGGGTTATCCTGCCTTAATCACCCTGTCTATCCCTGCAAGGTCTTTAATAGTTTCAATCCCTCTAAAAAACTTTTCATTCTCAATCAGACTCCGTACACCCTCTGCCTCTCCATATCCGAGTTCCATAATTAAGAATCCACCGGAAGATAGGTAGCGGGGGGCTTCACGGATGATCCTTCTGTAGAAGTCAAGGCCGTCTTCGCCTCCATAGAGGGCAAGCAGAGGTTCGTAGTTCTTTATCTCAGGCTGTAACTCTGCCATTTCTAACTTTGAGACATAAGGGGGATTGGAGACAAGTAAGTCAACCTTTCCTTCCAAGCCTAATGGTTCAATGGCCTTATAAAGGTCACCGGTAAGAAATGTTATTTTATCATCAACACCATTCCTCTTTGCATTCTCCTGTGCAATTTTCACTGCACCATCTGATATGTCAACAGCGTATACCCTGCTTACAGGAATTTCTTTTGCAATAGATATTGCTATACATCCGCTGCCGGTGCAGAGGTCTAGGATGGTGAGATTATTCAAAGTTAAACCCATCCCCACCCTGACCCTCCCCTTGAAAGGGAGGGAATTTTCTAAATGGGGCGAAGGGGCATCACATTCATATTTATTCACAATATTAACCGCCTCTTCTACCAGTAACTCTGTCTCAGGTCTCGGGATAAGGACATCTTTATTTACCTTAAAGATGAGGCCGCGAAATTCGACCTCACCGATAATGTAATGGGCCGGTTCCCTTCTGCCCCTTCTGTATATAAAATCATTGAACCGCACAACCTCTTCATTGGAAAGAACCTTATCAGGGTCAAGTAATATCTCCTTCCTGCTGCAATCCAACGCATGGGTCAATAAATACTCTGCCTCCATATATGCATCTGTAATCTTTTGTGAAGAAAGATACTCTGATGCCCATTTAAGTATCAATTTAATTGTCCATATTTTCTTATTATTTCGCATAATTGAAATTAACTATAATAAAGGTGTTGTAAGTATTTTTTTTTTATAGTATATTAGTCCGATACAATTAACCACTATTTTTAAATAATTTTATGTCGGACAAAACTGAAAATAAAGATATTATATCAGCAAATAACCGCAGGATATTTGCAAGGATTTCTCTTTTAGGGAAGGTAGAAATAGTACCGGTTAATTCAGGGACTTCAAAACCTGGGTATGCTATAAATATCAGCACAGGAGGTTTGGCCCTTTATTCTGAAGAGGCTTATGAAATAAATACGGAATTAAAAATAATGATATATTTCAAATTCGACATCGGGGAAAAGGCCGAAGAGGTAACCGGCATGGTACGCTGGATAAAACCAATCGGAGATATATTCGGTATTGGAGTCCAATTCAAAGATGTCGGCAGGGAAACCCACCCTATGATATTCTCATATCTTGACAGCAATTAATAACACAATCAGCCCCCGTAGCTCAGTCGGATAGAGCAGCGGTTTCCTAAACCGTTTGTCAGCCGTTCAATTCGGCTCGGGGGCACCAATGATTTACACACGAAAATCCCTACGGCGGGGTAAGAAAACACCGCCTATCCAGACATATAACCCAGACATATAAAAAGGATAGGTGGGACATTCTTGTCCCACTAATTTTCATTGCCCTTTGTGAGCGCCCCGCTCATGAGGGTTCACCCAGAAATAAAAAAGCCCCCTGCGCATGACACACAGGGGGCAGCTATAAATCAATTAATTTATATATCAATTATAGTTATAGTTAGATTTTTACAACATTGACGGCTTTAGGGCCTTTGTCGCCCTTTTCAACATCAAAGCTGACGGCATCACCCTCGTTAAGGGTCTTAAAACCTTCACCAGTGATAGCAGAGTAGTGAACAAATACATCTCTGCCGTCTTCACATGCGATAAAGCCAAAGCCTTTTGATTCATTGAACCACTTCACAGTTCCTTTTGACATCTCATCTACCTCCTTCCTCTCTTTGTAAATTCTCGAATTGTCCTGATACAACAAATAAAAAAAACCACAAAGCTAAGCGTCACTTTGTGGTTAACTAAAGGACAATAACTTCGATGCTCTTTTATAGCATAGCTAAAAACTCAAAGTCAAGGTCATTAGGTGTTATTCAATGTTTTTTAAAATATGCCTTAACTTCTTCAAGTGTCATTGTATTAATCACACTCTCCCTGGTAAGCCAACCCTTTCTCGCAATGCCGACACCATAAATGAGGTTAGTCAAATCACCTGTGTGATGGGCGTCGGGATTAATGCTTATCTTCACCCCACGGTCCTTTGCATATCTGCAATATCGCCAGTCTAAATCAAGCCTGAAGGGGTGTGAGTTCAATTCAATAATTTTCCCCATTTCTGCCGCAGCATCAATGACCTTCATCATGTCTACCTTGTAACCTTCTCTTGATAACAGGAGACGCCCTGTCGGATGTCCAAGCATAGTGGTGCACGGATTGGATAATGCTGAAATGATCCTCTTTGTCATATCTGCCTCATCCATATTAAATCTACTGTGTATTGAGGCAATGACAAAATCGAAACATGAAAGGATTCTTTCATCATAATCAAGTGAGCCGTCCGGCAGTATATCAGACTCAATCCCTTTAAATATGTAAAAGTCACTTAACTCCTCATTAATCGCATCTATCTCTATATGCTGTTCGCGTACACGTTCTTCCGTCAGACCGCCGGCATAATGGGCAGATTTGCTATGATCCGTTATCCCGATATATTGATACCCCATTCCCCTCGCAATATTTACCGCTTCTCTCATAGTCATGCTGGAATCACTATACGTTGTGTGCACATGGAAAAGCCCTTTTATATCCGATGTATCAATAAGTACAGGTATTGTACCCTTTTCTGCTGCCTCGATCTCCCCCTTATCTTCCCTCAGTTCCGGCGGAATATATGAGAGTCCAAGTGTGCTGTATATCTCAGCCTCATCCCTGCAGGGTATAAATTCTTCTCCCCTGAACAGGCCGTATTCATTCATCTTAATCCCCATCTTTTTTGCCCTGCCTCTGAGAGAGACATTGTGATCTTTGCTCCCTGTAAAATAATGTAGTGTGTATGGGAATTCCTTATCAGTAATAAGCCTCAAGTCCGCATTAATCCCGGTCTTCAGGACTACACTTGTCTTTGTATCACCCTTTCCAATAATCGAACCGACTAACGGCAGGCCGGCAAAAAAGTCCATAACAGAAACTTCATGGCCTGTTTTAACACTTGCCACAATATCAATATCTTTTATAATCTCCTTCCGGCGCCTGATACTGCCTGCGATAACTGACCTGATGATATACTTATTCCCTTTTAACAGGTCAAGGAGCTTCTCTGCCTCTGTCAACGCAATGCTGATGAGAAAATGTCCTGCCCCCTTTTTATAATATTCTATCCCCTTTAATATCTTATCCTGTGTCGCCTTACCAAAGCCATGCAGATCAATAAGCCTGTTCTCATTACATGCGTACTCAAGCTCTCCCACAGTAGTTATGCCGAGTGAATCATATAATACCTTCGCCTTCTTTGGCCCAACACCCTGAATCTTTATTATCTCCAGCAGTCCGGAAGGTATCTCATTTTTTAGTTCTTCATAATAGGTCAGGTGTCCTGTTTTATATAGTTCTGAAATCTTTTCAAATATTGCCTTACCTATCCCCTTCTTCTCTAATAATGACCCATCTTTTATCGCATCCCCAATATCCTCTTCCAGAGACTCTACAGCCCTAGCCGCATTACTATAGGCCCTTATCTTAAAAGGATTATCCCCTTTTAACTCAAGGAGTACAGCTATATCCTCCAATATCCCGCTTACAGTGTCTTTATCCATCACCCGAAAATCACCATAGCTCACCCCCACCCTAACCCTCCCCCCTCAAGGGGGAGGGAATGAAGTTATTCTATTACCAAGAGCCTCTGTCCGGTTTTTACATCAGACTTACGAATAACCTTGCCTGATGGAAATGTTACCTCTACATCAACCACTCCATCATACCTGCCGAATCCAAACGAGGCAATCATCGAATGTTGAGACCCGCTCCCCTTCCCACCCTGCACTTCCCTGATCTGTTTCATAGTTTCGTTTGCACACGAAGATCCTTCTTCCGGCGGGGTTGGAAAACCCCGCCTATCCATAAATAGAGATGACCCCCCATCCACAAATGGGGAAGACTGCCTATCCGTGAATAATAAATTGAGGATAGGCGGGACATTCTTGTCCCGCTGTTCTTCATGCCCCTTTGTAAGCGGCTCGTTCAGTGACATTTCCTTTCCGCAATCCGATTTCCGCATAACTGTCACCCTTGCCCCGATACCTGAACGGTTTGACTTACTGCCGACCACTTTTACCTGTAGATAGTGGTTACCATTACCATCATTTCTAAAGAGCCGTACACCATTGCCGGTTCCGCTTGCTGTTATCAGATCAAGGTCACCGTCATTATCAAAGTCTGCAAAAGCATTCCCCCAGCCATTATCCACCCTCACACCGGCAAGCCAGGTAATATCAGTAAACGTTCCATCACCATTACCTTTATAAAGGAAACTCTTCTTTCCTTCATAAGTGGAAGTAAAAAACAGGTCAAGCATACCGTCATTATCATAGTCTGCAAAAGAAGGGTCAGCCGTTGTTTCTTCAAACCTTATACCGGAACTCCCGAACCTATCTTTGAAACGATAATCAGGAGGCCCCTGATTCTCCAATAACATACTCTTATCAGAGAATCCGATGTACCGGGGGTGTGCAAGATTAGAGACAAAAAGGTCGAGGTTACCGTCATTATTATAATCTCCCCAGTCTGCACCTATTGAATGTCCGTACATCCCCTCCTGCTCATATCCCTCTGCCCCTGCCTCTTCAGCAACATTGGAAAATATTCCCTCTCCCCTAAGGGGAGAGGGTAAGGGTGAGGGGAGATGGATGGGTGAAGTGTTATTCCTCCACAAAAAATTCGAGTCAAGCCTGTAATTGGAAACATAAATATCAGGGTCTCCATCATTGTCATAGTCTCCCCAACTGACACCCCTTCCACACATATTTTCAGGCGGGGCAATCCCAGCGGCAGTGCTTACTTCTTCAAACGTATTGTCACCATTATTATGATACAGCCGGTCAGGTGTCCCCATAGCCCTTTCTATAGTCGTGAACAAAGGTTTTTCATAATTGGCAACATATATATCTATAAACCCATCCTTGTCATAATCCCCCCATGCCGCGGCCTCAGAAGGAAATGGATCAGGTGTTTGTGCGGCGTTTTTTGTAATATCAGTAAATGTCCCATCCCCATTGTTTCTCCAGAACCTGTCAGTAGAATCTTTACCCGATGCAAACGTGTAAAAATCAAGATTACCATCATTATCAAAATCGCCCCACACCCCGCCGTTTGCACCGGTGACATAAGCAATCCCTGCCTCTTGTGTAACATTTTTAAATGTCCCGTCACCGTTATTTTTATACAGCATATATCCGTTAAATAGCAGATCATCATAACCGTCATTGTTGTAATCCCCCCAGCTCACGCGTTGAGTGTTAACCCCTTTCAGCCCTGCCACTTCAGTTACATCTGTAAATGTTGTAAGCCCCTCCATTCCGGCAAATACCTTGTAGAACGGTTCTTTTATGCTGTAATGAGTCTCTAAAATATTACCGAGGTTTTGATATGCATTGTCATTTTCTCCGGCCTTTAATGCGTTTATGTATGAAAACAGTGCATCCTCTATTTTCCCCTCTTTTTCCTCCAGCACGCCCGCGTGATAATACAGGCTTGAGTTAAAATCATTATACTTCTCTCCCATATTATATGCCCGCTCAGCATCTCTGTATCTTCCAAGCTTATAGTATGCCCACCCAAGTGTGTCATAATATACACTCTCTGATTTTTTTAGGTCCTTATACCATTCAGCATCAGGATAAAATTCAGGTTTGTCCGCCGGGTCAGGCTCTTTAATCAAAGTTAATGCCTTTTTCAGATAATCAACTGCCCTGTCCAACGCAATATCTGAGTCTACATAATTTTTAGCGACAATAAAGTTTGCCCTTCTGTTATCAGGGTCGTTCCTGATCCAGTCTTCTCCATATTTGTATAAAAGTTCTTTATCATTAAGTTCACCTGCAGCGATATTGAGCCGCATAACATTTTCTAAATATACATGTTCCCTGCTCATAGAAAATGTTTTCATAAACTCATCTATCTTGGCAAGCCTTTTAACTGCATCCTTTTCTCTTAATAACTCTTCAAAAATATCAAGAGCAAGTAGACCAACAGTCTTTTTATCTGCACCTGAATCAACTATGTCTCTTGCGAGTTCTGCTGACTTGTCATATTCATGAAGAAAGTTTAAACCTTTATATGCTGCCATTAATCTCTCAGGCTTTTTCTCACCATTATCAATAAATCCCTCAATCTCCTTTTTTACCTTTACCTTAACTTCTTCTGTATAACCGGTTTCTTCAAGCTCTAATGCCCATAAACCTGCATAAGCATCATAGGCATTTTTATCCCGCCTTATCCCCTCTTTATACATATTCTCAGCGCTGTTATAATCTTCAATTGATAAGAAGATGTCGCCAAGTGTAATCCAAGCCTTAGAATTATCCGGTTGATAGGCAATCGCCTTCATAACAGTAGTTTCAGCCTCATCATACTTACGTTTTTCAATAAGCTTTTTACCCTTTTTCAGGTTTGAATCCGATACGTATGATTTAAAAACAGATGTACAACCGGAGGAATTTAATGAAAGAATGACAAGAAGAATCAGGAAAAGTTTTTTGACCATTCTCTGGAATGAAGACATGTGAGCTTCCAACGCTCATATAATTTTCTCACCTCTGCCTCACTATACTTTGCGGCCTTTGGAGTAAAAGATTTTTTTGAACCAGGAGATTTTTGATTAAAATTCATACTCGTCATACTTTTAGCATCCGGATTTATTAAAAATGCAATACCGGCTGCAACAGGGTAATCTTCTTTTGTCTTATATACCGGCATATTAAGTACGTCCGATTGGAACTGTAACAGATAAGATATTTCCGATAGTTCACCGCCTGAGACGATCCTTTTTATTTGAATCCTGTTGTCCTTTTCTACAAGGCCCAGATTATCCTTCACCATAAATGCAACAGCCTCAACTGCAGAACGTACAATATCATTCCGTGTTGTAGATGACCTCATCCCGAACAGACATGCAGTTACGCCCTTTTCCCCATAAGGTGAACCCAGCCCTGTTATAGCAGGGACCATAAATATTCTCTCCTGAGATCGGCGGCATATATCATCAATATTTTCCTTAGGCTTGGTGCTGATAAGCCCAAGATTCGTTTGCATCCATTGGAATATTGCCCCGACAGATTTCATATTCCCTTCAAGTATGTATGATGTATTTCCATTACCATTCCCATCTGTTGACCAGCCTATTGCAGCCGACAGGCCATGCAAAATAAAAATCTTCTTACCTGTGGTAATTTGAATCGTCCCTTCCTTACCATAAGTAATATTTACCTCCCCCTCCTGCATACAGCCGTTGCCAATCAGAGAGGCATGTTTGTCAACGATACTCGCTAATATTGGTATCCTCTGCCCTTCCAGAACAGCATCTCCATAAATGTGAGACGTCGGATAAACATTAGGGAGTATATCCGGAGGTATGGAAAATAGCTCGAGCATTTCTTTATCCCATGACTTTGTAAGGATATTAAACAAAAGTGTCCTTGAGGCATTAGAATGATCTGTGGCGAAAACTGCGCCCTTTGTAAGGTGCCACATCAGAAATGTATTGACTGTCCCGCACAGAAGACGGCCCTTATCAATAAGTTTGCCGGATTGTTTAATATTATTCAGAAGCCACCTTAACTTTGGGGCAGAAAAAGTGACTGATAATGGAAGGCCGGTTCGTTCACGTATGCTTTCACGGTGGTTGCTCTTTTCCCTGCAAATTTCAATACCACGCGTGTCATTTACACTTATTGCATTATAAAGAGATTTACCTGTCTCCTTATCCCATACAATTATAGTAGAAGGCTGAGTTGCTAAACCTATGGCAGATATTTGCTTTTTTTTAGGACCAATCTTCTTGAAAAGCGATTTTACTGCACTTAGAATACTTTTGAGGATATCATCTGGCTTGTATTCAATCCATCCTGACTTATTAGGAACTGTATTGAGTGGAGTTTCTGCCCAGGCTATAACCTTTCCTTTGTTTTCTGTGAGGGTTGCCCTTGACCCCGACACACCCTGGTCCAGCACAAGGATATATTTTCCCATAGGTATCTATGTCCTCAGTGGTTTTTCCAAAAACAAACCCCATCCCCACCCTAACCCTCCCCTTGAAGGGGAGGGAACAAACTAAGCACCCTCTCCCTCAGGGAGAGGGTCCGGGTGAGGGTGGGGTTGTGTCATCCTGAGCTTGTCGAAGGATGCTTCCATTTTCATAACCCGTTATGAGCTTTGGCTCATGCAGTTTCTTACAACCATCTAAGCTACACTTTTGCCTATAGTAGCAAGTTAGATATTCAAAGTCAATATGAAAAATATGGCTTTTCCCTCAATATTAGGGCGATTTTATGGCGATTTTCATGTTGTTGACAATGCCTGACACTTAGAGTATTATACCTAAGTTTTAGGCTGCTAAAAAATCAATATATAAGGAGCCATTCCATCGGATGGAGCTCTTCTGGGAAAAGGTCTTAGCCTTAAGAATAAGCAAAAAACTTGTAGAGGTTTGCAACAACTGGGGCTTTAATATCCGTTATTTTAACAGCCTCGGTCAGGAAATAAAGAGCATCTACAAGTCAGAAAACACCGTCTGCGGTCTTATCGAACACACCCCTCTTGCTAAGCATGAGTGTGATTTATGGATAAAAAAGCTCGCACAGCAGGCAAAAGATTCAAAACAATCATTAATTAATAAATGCCCTGCCGGATTAATTGCATTGATTGTCCCAATTATCAACAATGACGATTGCATCGGGTATGTCATGGCAGTCGGTGTATTGGACCATAAACCTGCTGAACATGAGATTCAGGAGTTAAGAGGACATTTATCTTCATTTAATGTAGATAAAGATGAGTTCGCTGAGAGATTTCGCCACGTCCCTGTAATAACACAGGAGAAACTGGAAGTTTTTAAAGGTCTCCTTGAGACAATGGTTGAGGAGATGGTTAGTTATCAACGTGAGATTTCAAAAGATGAACCTAATCAAATAAACTATCCTGAGATACAGAAGAATTTCGATTTCTCAAGTGTTGTAGGCAAGAGTCCTCCCCTTTTAAAGATCTTCGGCACCCTTGAAAAGATTATTCCGAGTGATAGTACCGTGTTGATTCTTGGAGAAAGCGGCACTGGAAAGGAACTGATTGCACGTATAATACATTACAACAGCCCAAGAAAAGATAAGGCATTCATAGCAGAAAATTGCAGCGCATTCAGTGAAAATCTCCTTGAGTCTGAACTGTTCGGCCATGAAAAAGGGGCATTTACAGGGGCAGTTGTCCAGAAGAAGGGATTATTCGAACTTGCAGATGGCGGCACATTCCTGTTGGACGAGATAGGTGACACAAGTCCGGCACTTCAGACAAAGATGCTCCGTGTATTGCAGGACGGGGTCTTTAAGCGTGTGGGCGGGACAAAGTTTATAAATGTAGATGTCAGAGTTGTCGCTGCCACAAACAGAGACCTGAAAATGATGGTGGAAAAAGGCACATTCAGAGAAGACCTGTATTACCGGTTGAATGAAATAAAGATACACCTCCCTCCTCTCAGAGAAAGGGCAGAGGATATTGCAATCCTTTCAAACTACTTCCTTACAAAGTTCTGCACTGACCGCCATATCCCTATAAAACAGTTATCAGATGAAGTTGTAGACTATTTCTTGAATTACAGTTGGCCGGGAAACATCAGGGAACTTCAGAATGAGATAAAAAGAACCACCCTTTTAGCGGGTTTTGATACCTTAATTACCAAAAAGCTCATTTCAACAAACATTGTTGAAGATGTAGAGAAAAAATCCTACATAAAAAAACCCAAATCCTCAGGCACACTAAAGTCCATTGTTGAGAATGTAGAGCGGGACGTAATCAGGGAAGGCCTTGAAAGAACAAACTTTAACAAAAGCAAACTTGCAAGGGAACTCGGCATAAGCAGAAAGAACCTTATTTTAAAAGTAATGAAATACGGCCTTGAGAAGATCGAAAAGAAGAAATAAAGTATTGTAGTAAAGATATACATTACTCCCCGCAATTATATCAATAGAATCAACGAGATAGCATACCTCTCATAAAAGCTTTTCTTTACTGTATAGTATTTACACACTGTTTATTGGTTAAGTAGTTGATTACTTTAGTAGTTCACTGCCCACTATTCACCATTAACTATTCACTGCCTTTAAAATATCCCTTGACAAATACCATTCAAATCATGTATGTAGGTTCGGCAGATTAATATGATCCGATATATTAAAGACAGTGAACAGTGAACAGTGAACAGTGAATAGTGAATAGTGAATAGTGAGCAGAAGCAAGCAGATAGAAATAAGAACAGAGAATCCCCTCCTGCCCCCTTTTTTTAAGGGGTCAGGGGGAATTTCATAGATTCCCTCCCCCTTGGATGGGGGGAGGGTCAGGGCGGGGGTGCCTCAATAATTCCCTCCCCGTCAACTGGAGAGATAGGGTGCCTCAATAATTCCCTCCCCTTCAAGGGGAGGGTTAGGGTGGGGATGGGGTTATCTTTGTACGCAATGGCACAATAGTTGCAATTCAAATAACTAATGCAAGTAGGTTTAAAACCTATGAAAAAGAGCTGGATATACATCCCATTGGTAACAGCAGGGATTGTTACATTAGCGGCAATCTCTGCAACCGGTAATTCAATGGTCGGTTCCAAACACGACCTTGGATACCTGAACCAGAGGGCTTTCGGGAGCGATCAGGGACCTATGCAAGGGACGGCATTTATAGACTACGGTGAAGTTTGCGTTTATTGTCACACCCCTCACAGTGCAGATTCTACTGCACCTCTGTGGAACAGACAGTTAAATCCAAACCCTTCGAATTATCAGGTCTATACAAGCCCTAACTTCGATTCTAAGACCAATGGCCCTGATGGAATTTCACTTGCATGTCTCTCATGTCATGACGGCACAGTTGCTGTAGACGCTGTTATTAATCAGCCCAGGTCAAGAGAGGTTATTGATACAGGGGTTCATTACAAAATGAAACCTGGCGGAGCAGGAGCAGGCGGTGATGCATGCGGAAAATGTCACAGCCGTAATTCAGGGGCTTACGGGGGGTTGTCAGGCGCCCATGATGCAACATTGAAATATCTTGAGACCGACCTTACAAACGACCACCCTGTCTCCATGTCATTTCCAACTTATGAAACAGACCCTGGCTTCAATCAACCGTCTATCCCATCAAAAGACGGCGGAAGAGAATTTCCAAATGGTGTAAAAACATTCGGCGGAGACAAGGTACAGTGTGCATCGTGTCATAATCCACACGACCCGGATGAAAGAAATGCAGAAGGAAGAGACCCTTTTTTAAGGGCATCAAATAAATACAGCGCATTATGCTTAACATGCCATCAGAAATAGTGAACAGCAGTAAATGGTGAATAGTAAATAGTACGGAGAAACTCACTACCCCTTTAGAAAAGGGTTCACAAAGTATCCCCCCTCCCTTGACGGGAGGGGGTTAGGGGGAGGGTGAGCTACGGAAACCATGGAGGGTTCAAAAAGGGTGTTATTACAAGGTCAATGTACGGTACAGACAATCCTAAGCTGCTGGAAACAATTATTATTCATCTTTATTGCAGTAATCTTAGCGGCCGGATGTGCAGCACCCAAAAAGGAGACAGAGCTTATATGGCCGCTGCCTCCTGAAAAGCCAAGGATAAAGTATTCATACACAATATCATCTGAAGATGATATTAAAGAACAGACTTTTTTAAGAAAACTAAAAGAATTTTTTATCGGCAGAGAAGCAATATCAGAACTTGGCAAGCCTTATGCAGTACATGCTGATAACGAAGGAAGATTACTTGTAGCTGATAGCTCATGGGGAAAGGTTCTGATATTTGACAAGAAAAACCATAAATTTACTGTCATCGGCGAAACCGGCGCCGGGGTACTAATGAAACCTCTTGGTGTTACAACAGACTCTGCTGATAACATATATGTCACTGACTCTGCTCAAAACAGGGTCGTTGTATATGATAAAGAAGGTAAATTTATAAAAGCAATGGGGAAGGAAGGCACGCTTGACCAGCCTATCGGAATAGCTGTAAATGACTCCATTGGAAATGTATTTGTAGTTGATACTAAAAAACACGCTGTTCTTGTATTTGACATGAATGGCAATGTACTAAAAACCATTGGACAGCGCGGGACAGGTGATGGGGAATTTAATTTTCCAACGAATATAACCCTTGATAAAGAGGGTACCATATATGTAATGGACAGTTTCAATTTCCGGGTTCAGATATTTGATAAAGATGGAAAGTTTCTTAAACGGTTTGGAGGGGTTGGAACAGGGCTTGGCCTGTTTTCAAAACCGAAAGGCATTGCGGTAGATACCAACGGACATATATACATTGTGGATGCAGCATTTAACAATGTCCAGATATTCAATAAAGAAGGGCAATTACTGCTTTTCTTTGGGGAGATGGGCAGCAAACCCGGCCAGTTCTGGCTTCCGGCAGGCATGGCCATAGATAAAGAAAATAACATTTACGTTGCAGATCAGTACAATAGAAGGATCAATGTTTATAAGTTCTTAGGCGGAGAAGAGGAGGAAAAAAACAAAGGAGGTGAACAATGAAGATAACAATTAAATCGAGACGTAATTTAACAAAGAAAGGAGGTGAAAAGAGAATGAAGTATTCAAAACTAATAATAACCTTCGTTGCTGCAGGATTAGCATTGGGGACATATATCAGCTCACAGGCTGCAGAGGATGTAAGAAATTCCAAACATAATCTATCTGCAAACAGAAATATTACTGCATTAGGTGAAACAACCGGAGTAAACGGAGGACCAGACGGACATGTAAAGTTCTCTGGCACTACAGAGGTGTGCGTGTTCTGTCATACACCACACGGCGGCAGGACTGATGTTGCCGGAAATGCTGCCCCGATATGGAACCGTGCATCATCAGTAGCTGTATATGATGTGTATACAAGCCCTAACTTTGATGCTGCCGGTAGTAGTCCAGGCAATCCCAAAGGGGTATCTGTGGCATGTCTTAGCTGTCATGACGGAACTGTTGCATTTGATGCATTGGTAAACCTACCGGGAAGAGGCGGTTATCAGGGGGTAGACCCAGTCAGTAACCCAGATTGGACAGGTTCTGGTACTCTTGTAGATACAGATGACACCTTTAATGCGGCTGCGGAACCATTCCCAAATGTAGGAACAGATCTACGAAATGACCACCCTATATCAATGGAGATACCAGACACAGACCCCCAGTTTAATCAAATCAGGACTAATCTTGACACTGGAGCATTGGGCAATGGTAAGGTAGCCTTTTTAAGCAGAAGCGGTGATTACACTGATATTCCAGACAAAAGGGATAGGTTAAGGGCATACCCTACAGTAACAGGAAAGGCTTACATCGAGTGTGCATCATGTCATAATCCTCATGAAAATTCGAGCACACGTTTTCTGAGATATCCTTCAACTGATGCAAGCGTACTGCCTTTACCAAGTGGGGTGAGTGCGGCTGACCTTAATCTCAATCGTAACATGGGCAGTCTTCTTTGTCTAAGCTGTCACCAAAAGTAGTTAGAATGCAGTAAATAGTGAATGGTAAATGGTTTATATTAAGGGTAGGGGAAAGGAGTTCCCCTACCCTATTTGTCTATGTAGAATATTAAATAATAATAAATTCTAAATCCTAATATCGAAATACTAAATAAGCACCAAAGGACAAACTACAAAAACCAAAACAACTTGTTTAAAATATTTGAATTTCGTATTTGTTTAGAATTTAGGCATTAGAATTTATTGCTTATATTTAGAAGGGAGAGGGGTGGTTGCACCTCAGGAAAATAAACGCCTCTACACAATCGTATCTCACCATTGCAGTTCTACTGGCAATTCTCATTGTTGTATTACTTTTGCCTGCTAATGGGTATCCTCAGGGATTAAACCTCAACGGCCTGCTTGCTGTTGATTATTATTCCACAGTCACTTCAAATAAAACACTTGGCCAAATGGCCACTGGTGAAACTTCCGGTTTAATACAAAGATATTCAATAAGCGGTTCTGGAGTTGTCCTTTCTCCGAAAATATCTTCGTATTCGGCCAATATTGGCCTTACAGATTCTACTTACAAAAATAATCCCTATGAAGGAGCATCTACAAAGGTAAGCAGGAATACCCTGACTTATAGCCTGCAGATGGGCATGATTCCTACATTAACACCTATCAACCTTTTTGCACAGAGAAATGTTATAGGGACAGAAGGTGCCGCAGACCTAGTCTCTGATACGTATAGCCTTGGATGGTCCACAACACTGCGGACACAAACATCCATCAGGCTCACATTGCTCCAAATAGGATCTGAATACAAAGACCCTGAGAATCCAAGAGACACAAGGATAAGAATCGCAACAATAGGTTTGACACAGAATTTAAGCAGCGGTTTTTTAACAACCAACTACCAGTTTACAGATTCCCTTGTAACAGACAAAAAATTGGGGCAAGATACTACCAGCAATGTACACTCATATAGTATTAGAGGTGAAACCAGACTTTCCCCTACACTGTTCCTATCAGGAAATGCAACATATTTCCCCAAAGGAAGCTTCTTTACCCCCGGCGTTACTACAACTGCAGAGACAACAGGAGAAATAGGCTTACTCCATCAGACCGAAACACGACTTACACAAGCAGCCAACTATGTCTTCCGTAAGAGCGAAGGCGGCGGAACACAAAGAGATGCAGTCACATACAATATGAACTACAACCCTATCGGGAAAACAGACTATAGGACAGATGTGGCCTATTCATCATCAAATTCCGAGCAAAGCAATACAAATGAATACCGGCTCACAGGCGGCATAAATCACCGTCCATTTTACGGTTTGTCTATCTCAAGCAACCTGGTACTTAACCAACTCAATGTTACAGGTATTACTGAAAACAGGATGGACAGGGTCGGTGCACTAGCAGGTATAAATTATTATAAACTTTTTGATTTATTTAACATGAACACAAACTATACCGCTGATTTGAGCTATGTCTTTTCAAACCAGTCAGGGGCGGATGGCGGCCTTATAACTCAAACAGCATCTATGGGGCTTGCATCCAGAAACCTGGAGTCTGCACAGATTATTACGTCTTACACATTTCTCTTGAGAAATAACCTGATTATTAAGACTGAAAACAGGCAGGAACAATCAGTACACTTTGAGGTCAGAAGCACCAACACAAGAAATCTTCAGCTTCAGGCAGCAGCCAATTACTCAAATGTCCTCAAATATGGAGATGCCTTTGTATTCGACAGCAGGGCTGAATATAATTTATGGGCCGGTACAGGTACAGCCATTGGTTACAAATTCTCCAACTTCCCAAGTGCCACAAACTCACAGGATTCCCAGGTGTACATGATAGAAGCAATACACCAGAGATATTTTACAAGGCGGCTCGGTATGAACCTTATAATACACGGAGAACGTGAAGAGTTAAGGTACACGGAAAAAAACAAGGTTACGCTTAATACAACTTTTAATTACATGATAGGTAAAATCACCCTTAATCTTGAATTCCGTGAGGACTATACAAAATATCCCGAATCCGTATATAATATCCAGTCGTATTTCGTGAAGGCAAGCAGACCGTTTTAAATACAGTGAATAGTGATTAGTGAATGGTGAACAGTAAACCAGAGATTTTACAATAGCAATGATTTAGGCAGCAACTGAAAAAGAAGTCACTTACTATAACGCTTTCTATCCCGCATATACGACTCTGACTAATAAATAAACATCATAGTGATCTTCAAGATATATACATTCTCTAAGACTGAATTCTTCCACTTCGTCTATATTGATACCGGTTGGTACAAGAATCTCTAATGCAAATTCTTCATCCTCATAAGGTGCGATAGTGCGTATGCGTATACCAGAAAAATGTTCATGGAGCCGCTCTATAAAATAGGTTACAGCTTCTGTTAGAACAGCCTGTTCCACTAATGGTGTCTTCATAAATTCACCCTCTTCAAGGTATTTCCTTGCTAAATTTAGACGATTGCCTGTAACTATATTAATTCCATCATTACCGTATAGTTACCCTTCGGCTTTCTCCTACCCCACACCTCGAAATATAATACCCGATAGGCTCCAGGTATCTATTAAATACTTATTAATGCTATAAGAAAACTAACACAAAAATAAGTAAAATTACAACCCCTTTTTCTGATCCTACAACAAAATTGCTTTACTATGGGCTGATACACATTTTAGAATTCCCCTCTATACAAAATATCCCGAATCTGTATATAATATCCTGTCGTATTTTGTAAAGGCTGGCAGACCTTTTTAAATAATAGTCAGCAGTTAGCTGTATACAGGTAGCAATAAAAATTAATCTAAAGGGCATTACATTCCGGGGACATCCATGATAATTCATTGAATAGATGGGGGGACCGTCATGAGTGAGGCGCTACAAAGATGAAAATATGTTGCCTAACTTTTGTCATTCCCGAAGTTTTTAATCGGGAAACTGATTTTAAATATATCCCCGATAGAGCCATTCGGGGATGACAGAAAAGCATTTGCGGATGAACCGTCATGAAACGTAGGTTTCACAAAGGAGGATGAAAACCACCCCCCCAAGCCCCCCCTTGTTAAGGGGGGGAAAGTTCCTTTGGTGCTCAATGGCCAACGGCAATCCCCCCCTTTGTTCAAGGGGGGGCATGGGGGGGTTATTTTCGGATGAAC
>JACRGV010000083.1 GCA_016212215.1 Nitrospirota bacterium | reverse complement strand
TTTCAACAAAAATCCCCACGTAGTATCAGAATAATTCCCCACTTTTTCTAAATAATCTGAATAGCAAAGTTCCACACCTTTAGTCGCAGCTATCTGCTTATTAATTTTGCTTTACTTTTTTATCTATGATAGATTTCTTGTGACTGGATTCATGGTTTTGGGAGAAGGTTCATAAGAGGGGTAGTAACAGATAAAATCAATTTTTTGGGGAGGACTTATGGCGACATCAATTTTAGAGAAGAAAAAATATACGTACGAGGATTATCTTAAAACACCTGATGATGTGAGATATGAATTGATAGAAGGAGAATTGCTTATGACACCTGCGCCGGTACCGAGACATCAGAGGATATCTATAAATATTGCTTTTAATCTTGAAGGATTTGTTACTGATAATGACCTTGGTGAAGTTTATTGTGCCCCATGTGATGTATATTTTGATGATGAGAATGTTGTTCAGCCGGATATATTGTTTATTGCTAAAGATCGGCTAAACATTATTGGTGAGAAGAATATACAGGAGGCTCCGGACCTTGTAATAGAAATACTTTCTGAAAGTACGGCATCGAGGGATTTGATACAGAAGAAGATGCTCTATGCTAAATTTGGTGTGAAGGAGTTTTGGATTGTATCGCCTGGAGAAAAGACTATAGATATTCATATCCTGAAGGATAAGAATTATGAGCTTTATAAGACTTATGGCGAGGCTGATACCCTTGAGTCTCAGGTTTTGAAGGGATTTACAATGGAATTAAAAGGCATTTTCAAGTAAGCATTAACGGTAACAACGATTAGACCCGCATTTAAAGGTGTAGTTAGTTCAATATTCCTACACAAAAGTGCTTGCCAAAAGTTAGTCAATATGTATAATAGTCATTGCATAAAATGCACATATTGAGTATTTAATGCCTTATGAAACGCAATATAACAGAGTCTTTAAATGACTGGAAATTATCCGCGAACCGCAAACCCCTGATTCTCCGGGGTGCCCGGCAGGTTGGTAAGACCTATATTCTCAAAGAATTCGGCAGGGTAGCCTTTCCCCGTTGCCATTATGTCAATTTCGAAGAGGATGAAAGGCTCGGACGGATTTTTGAGCAGGATCTGAAACCGGATCGTATTCTTGACGAACTGCAATTTTACCTCGATCAGATCATTGACCGCCGTCAGGATCTGGTATTTTTTGATGAGATCCAAAGTTGCCCAAAGGCCCTGACCAGCCTGAAATATTTCTCCGAGGATATGCCCGAATTAGCCCTATGCGCCGCCGGATCGCTACTGGGCGTGATGCTGCATGTGGACTCCTTTCCGGTCGGAAAAGTTCAGTTTATGGAAATGCACCCCCTTTCTTTTGATGAATTCCTCGATGGAGCGGGAAAGGAACGACTGGCCGAATTGATCCGGAAACATGACTTAAACCATCCCCTCCCGGAGATAGCCCATGAACAATTATGGGGTATGTGGAAGCATTACCTGGTCGTCGGCGGTCTGCCCGAAGCCGTCAACAATTATAGGGAAAAACAGGATAATTTGTATGAGGCCGTTCAGATGGTCCGAAAGACCCAGCGGGATTTGTTGGATGCCTATCTGGCCGACATGGCGAAACACTGCGGGAAGGCCAACGCCTTGCATATCGAGAGACTCTGGCGGAATGTCCCTGCGCAATTGGCAAAGACACAGAACGGATCAGCAGGCAAGTTCAAGCTCCGTGACAGCATACCCGGAATCCGCGGTTACGAAAGACTATCCACGCCATTAGACTGGCTGGAACGAGCTAATTTGCTCATTCGGGTTCCCATTGTAGATACCGCTGGCATTCCCCTTTTCGGGTATGTGAAGGGAAACCGCTTCAAACTCTATTTCTTTGACGTGGGCCTCCTAGGCGCCATAAGCGGCATCTCCCCGGTCACGTTCCTGAACTATGATTTCGGCAGTTATCAGGGTTACGTGGCGGAGAATTTTGTGGCTCAGGAACTGCAGTCTGCAGGTGTTAAGACCCTCTACTGCTGGCAGGGCCGCACAGCAGAAGTGGAATTTCTTCTTGAAAAGGAGGGGGAAATCATACCAGTGGAGGTCAAATCCGGATGGGTGACCCAATCCAAGAGTTTGAAGGTCTACGCCGAGCACTATCATCCCCAAAAAGCTTACATCCTGAGTGCCAACAACATTAATCAGCGTAATGTCAGTTGTTATCTCCCTATATATACGGCAGGCCGTTTGGGTTGAGAGGGGAGCACTTTAAGACTTACGAGCTTTATAAGACTTATGGAGAGGCTGATACCCTTGAGTCCCAGGTTTTGAAGGGGGATAGGATGAAGTTAAAGGGAATATACAGGTAAATCGCTTTTGTTTACTATTGCATAATAAGGTTAGCCAAAAGCAGCTAAATGAAAGGAGTAAAATAGATAACCATGAAACGCATTTTGATTACCGGTACCGCCGGCTTTATAGGATTTCACCTCTCAAAAAAATTATTGGATAGTGGTGATGAAGTAACAGGACTTGATAGTATAAATGATTATTACGATGTCAAGCTTAAGTTTGACAGGTTGAAAGAGTGTGGAATCGACAGCTCCAAAATAAAATATAACAATACTATTCATAGCTCAAAATATCCAAACTACCAATTTACAAAACTGCGACTTGAGGACAGAGAGAATGTTTTGAGGCTTTTTGAAAGTGGGCATTTTGACGTAGTAATTAATCTGGCTGCTCAGGCAGGGGTTAGGTATAGCCTTATTAATCCTTATGCTTATGTAGATAGCAACATAACAGGGTTCTTAAATATTCTTGAAGGATGCAGGCATAATAGCGTTAAACATCTTGTCTTTGCCTCTTCCAGTTCAGTGTATGGTGCAAATACAAAAATGCCGTTTTCTGTTCATCACAATGTTGATCATCCGGTTTCTCTTTATGCTGCAACAAAGAAATCAAATGAGTTGATGGCTCATACCTACGCAAGCCTGTATAAAATACCATGTACGGGAATGAGATTTTTTACAGTTTATGGTCCTTATGGCAGGCCTGATATGGCACTATTTATTTTCACAAAGGCTATACTGGAAGGTACTGCTATAGATGTGTACAACTATGGAAAGATGCAGAGAGACTTTACATACATAGACGACATTATTGAGGGGGTGGTGAGGGTGATTGATAATGTTCCGAAGCCTGACCTCAATTGGAATGGAGACAATCCTGACACGTCTTCAAGCTATGCCCCGTATAAAATCTATAACATAGGCAATAATAATCCGGTTGAACTGATGAGATTTATTGAGGTGTTGGAGGATTGCCTCGGTAAGAAGGCAGATAAAAAACTGCTGCCGATTCAAGCGGGTGATGTGCCGGCTACTTATGCTGATGTGGATGACTTGATTAGGGATGTTGGGTTTAAGCCCTCCACGTCTATTGTAGAAGGAATAAAGAAGTTTGTGGAGTGGTATGAGGAGTACTATCAGTTATAGAAGGTAATGGCCATAAGAGTTGTGTTCTCTGGTTTACCGGTCTATCCGCTTCAGGTAAATCTACGATAGCAAACGCCTTACAGTATATACCTTTCTTCTTCCTCTCACTGACTGTGGTTGGTTTTATTATTTGGCTTTTGAGAAAGTCTGAGATGAAATCTTCCCGCAATTGAATTTCAACAAAAATCCCCACGTAGTATCAGAAGTATTCCCCACTTAAAGTAAATAATCTGAATAGCAAAGGTACTAACCTTTAGGTGTAGTTATCTGTTTATTAATTTTGATTTACTTTTTTATCTATGATAGATTTCTTGTGTCTGGATTCCTGATTTTTGGAGAAGGTTCATAAGAGGGGTAGTAACAGATAAAATCATTTTTTTTGGGGAGGACTTATGGGGACATCTATTATAGAAAAGAAAAAATATACTTATGAGGATTATCTTAAAACACCTGAGGATAAAAGATATGAGCTAATCGAAGGAGAATTGTTTATGACACCCTCACCTATAACAAACCATCAAAGGATATCAAGGAAGATAGAGTTTTTACTTGAGAAGTTTGTAACAGAAAATGACTGTGGAGAGATTTTCTATGCACCGTATGATGTATATTTTGATGATGAGAATGTTCTTCAGCCGGATATTCTATTTATCACAAAGGAAAGGTTGAATATTATAGGAGATAAGAATTTACAAGGTGCACCGGATCTGGTAATTGAGATACTTTCAGAAAACAATGCCTACAGGGACCTTATACAAAAGAAGAAGATATATGCAAGGTATGGTGTAAAGGAGTATTGGATTGTGGTGCCTGGGGAAAAGACTATAGATATTCATATCCTGAATGATAAAATTTACCAGCTTTATAAGACTTATGGAGAGGAAGACACCCTTGAATCTCAGATTTTGAAGGGATTTAAAATGGAGTTAAAGGGTATATTCAAGTAAAACGCTGTCGTTTCCTATTTCATAATAAGGTTAGGGTCTGTCATAAAATAACCTATACATTTATGCATCTCATCTTCCGGCCATCTTTGTGTGCTCCTCAATCGCAACCCCTCAGCGTAGATTCAACTACGCCTTCGGGTTTGCTCAATCGGTCGCACTCAAAACTGACCGAAATCTGAGCGCCTAAATGCACAAGTTATTTCATGACAGACCCTTAGCCAAATATGTAAAGAATCTTAATGGAGGTTATTTATGACTATGTTAACATTATCCCCTTTTATGAAAGCGATATTAGAGAAGGTTGGTGGGGAGCCTGAGAGTAGGGCGATTGAATTGTTGATATCAGGTATCAAAGAGAATCTGAAAGAGTGTGAGCTTGAGGTCTATAACCTTGCCTATCCTACCTGATTGTTTTGATTACCTCATTTGAGTAGTAACTTTCATTCCCCGTAGTGTCATAAGCAGTTGTTGCAAAATAATAAGTCCCCTCAGCAAGTCCTTCTATAGTATGCTCAGTTGCAATAGAGTTGTTTATATCTATTACTTCTGAATATGTGCCGGATGTTTTTCCGTAATAGATTTTGAATCCTGCCAGGTCTGTCAGTTCAGTCCCATCAACATTGGTTGTAGGAGGTTCCCATGATAAGGCAGCGGAGTTTGATGATCCTTGAGAGCTTTTTCCGTCAACTCCGCAGGAATTGAGTAACGATATTATAAAAGTAAGAAATATTATTGTGTATTTTGATGTTTGGATTTGCTCCCTCATGGTTTATTAATTACAAGCTCATATTGCCCGTCCAATATTACAGAAATCCAGTATCCCTGCCAAATCTTAAGTGCAGCAGTGTCATACAAAACAAAACTATATGTACTCCCGTTGTATGTGTATAATGCATTGCTGACCCACCCTGCTATCACGGCATCTTTGTAGGTTTTTATTTCTCCTGTACCAATATTCTTTATATAAGTGTTTATTAGCGGTATATCCAGTGGATATGGGTTTCCAATCATATTCCAGCCTGAATTAAGTGGAATAGTTCTGGTCGGGTCTGTAATTACAGTGCCGGTAACATTAAGTATAGCATTGTTCGTGTTTGACTTTAATAAGTATCCATTTCCGGGAATGATATTTGTTGCAGTTGTAAAGGAACCGCCACCATTAGTTATGCCATAAGACATCCATGAGTAAACTTCTACCGGCGAACCGACAATTCCGCTTAATAATGTCTGTGCATCTGATGTTTGAGTTGTTAATGGTATTGATATAGCTGTATAGCCATTTCTTAGTGCTGTTACAGGGAGTGCCGGAAAATTATTTCCATTTATTACATTTGATATTGCAGAAACATTTCCTTTTTCATCAATTGCTTTGATAGCAAAGAAATATACACTATTTGGAACAAGTTGATTTACTTGAAAAGATTCAACTGTACCGGCAGGTGCCGGATAGATGACACCTGTTATTTTGGGGGCTATTGAAAAGTTTATTTCGCCTTGTTTTGGAGTAATGCCGTCTTCTATAATCCTGAATCTTGACATCCTCAAGTCATAGGCTGTTGCCGTTCCTACGGTACCATCAGCGCCTGTTGCTGTCCAGTTAATCGTCACAGAATTTTTTGTACTTAAGGCCGGCATGATACTCATATCCATAATTGGAGCCGGTATTTCCGGTTGCATATTTCTGAGTGTTGTAAATGTGTACCCTGTTGATATACCCTGATTCCCTGCCTGATCTATGGAACGTACGCGGAAATAATAAGTAGTGTCAGGGGTTAAACCCGACAATACAACTGTATGGGATATTGTTAAATTATTATCAGGGTTACTGAGCGTCCCATAAAGGTTACTTGTGCCGTATTCTACATGGGATGTGGCCGGTTCATTGCTTGTCCAGCTTATTGTTAATTGATTAGTTGTTATATTATTACTTGCTATGCCGGATATAATTGGAGAAGTTGTATCAAGGGTTATAGCTGCTGTATGTTTAATTGAATAATTGCCTGCCTTATCTCTGTATTGTATATAAACTACTTTAACCCCATCGCCATTTGGTACCTGCCAATCCTTATTGTTCGAAACGTTTTTCCACGTAAACCATGTCCATGCAATGTTATCGTTTGAAATCCGCATCAATGAACAACCGCTTAAATTGTCACTGCATGACGGCGTTATTGTAATCCATGAAGTGGTTGCATAAGTTGCGCCACTGTTTATAGACGATGTCCCTGAAGGAGGGGTTTTATCAACTATTATCGAGTCAGTGCAACTGACTGAAATGTTGCCGGCATTGTCCTGAAACTTTACATATATGTTCTTTGCCCCTTCTCCACTGGAAAATGTAAAAGTTTTATTTGAGGAAAATGCTTCCCATTTACTCCATGATATATTATCTTCAGAAAACTGCATCTGCCTGCATCCTGAATCATTATCAGTACAGGATAGTGTTAGAATAATATTAGAAGTATTGGTATAAACCGCATCATTGTTAATAGAGACTGTACCGGTTGGAGATATTAAATCAGGGGGTATGGGAATAGGTATAGTTTTAGAAGTTTCACTTGAGAAATTGCTTTCATTTCCTGCTGTATCATAAGCTGTTACAGCAAAAAAGTATGTAATGTTTTCTGTAAGGTTTGTCAGCGTATATGCAGTCACATTCCCAACATCTAATATTGAGCTATAGCTGCCTGAGGATGTTCCATAGTAAACTTTGTATCCGGCAAGGTCTGTTAAGGTTGTGCCATCAACATTAGTCGTTGGCGGTGTCCATGAAAGGCTTGCTTCACCTGCAAAAGAAGAATTTAATATCCCATGAAATGTTATATATAATACTGCTATACCTATTAGGAATAATTTATTGCCGGTTTTCATTTTTTATTATTTCCTTCAGATTTTGGGCTTGGAAAACGCCGCCAGTGAATATTATCTCTTGGCGGCTCGGCTGGCGTGAGATAATTCTAAAATCTATCTTTTAGCCCCATTAAAAATTTTAATAATATTACTATAATAGTGTTCTTATTGCAAGGCAAATGTAACTTAATCAGCAATTATCGGTGAAACAAGAGAATCGCTGAAATTAAACTTAACAGTTTGCAAAAATCCGTTCATACATTCATAATATAGCCCGTTATGTCAGGCGGCAGATACACAGACCTTTTAAAAAATTTTGGATTTCTGTCATTTCTAATGACTCAGTTTCTTGGGGCATTTAATGACAACCTCTTTAAGATGGTGGTCTCCCTGTTTGCTGTGGAGACTGTGGCTAAGTCCGGCGGCGGCAGCGGCTACCTTTCTCTTGTAGGCGCATTCTTCATTCTTCCCTTCTTGCTTTTTTCCGGGTATTCAGGTTATGTCTCGGATGTGTTTAATAAACGGAGTGTAATTATCGGTGCAAAAGGCTTTGAGATTGTTGCGATGGTACTTGCCTTGTTCGCATTCCGCTCGGTCAGGATTGAGTTTATGCTGGTTGTGCTTTTCCTTGTTGCTGTCCATTCTACATTCTTTAGCCCTGCAAAATACGGTATAGTCCCTGAGATGCTTCCATATAAGGATTTATCAAGGGCAAACGGTTTGCTTGAGATGACTACATTTCTTGCCATCATACTCGGCACTGCAATCGGCAGTTTAATATTTGCAAAGTGGAGAGGCCGTGTTGAGTATATGGGGTTCGCCCTTATTGTTATAGCAGTAACAGGTACGCTGGCGAGTACAAGGATTTCAAAGGTCCCGACATCAGGATCGAAAAAGGCATTCAGGCTGAACCCGTGGGGAGAGATTATAACAGGCATTAAGCGTCTTTACGAGGTCAGGCCTCTCTGGTTGACAGTAGTCGGGATTTCCTACTTCTGGTTTCTTGGGGCGCTTCTTCAGATGCTTATTATTTTATTCGGGAAGGAGTTGATGCATTTAAATGACCAGTGGATCGGGCTTCTTGTTGCATCACTCGCAATCGGGATAGGGGCCGGCAGTATTGTAGCGGGACGTCTCTCCGGTGATAGTATCGAGCCTGGGCTTGTACCTGCCGGATCAATCGGGATGGGATTATTTTCAATACTCCTCTCATTTTCGACCTCATCATTTAAGATGGTAGTGATTGTCCTGATCTTAATGGGCTTTTCAGGCGGGTTGTTCATCGTGCCTATGAATGCATATCTCCAACAGGCGAGCGGACAGCAGGAAAAGGGGAGGTTGATAGCGACCAACAATTTCCTGAATATGGCCGGAGTCCTTTTATCCTCAGGAGCGCTTTGGTTATTCAGGGACTTTCTACAAATACAGGCCAATAAAGTTATCCTTATATTTGGCTTTGTTACATTTATTGTGACAGCGTATATCGTAAGGAAATTGCCCGGATATTTTGCCAGGTTTGTACTGTGGATAGTTGTCAGGACAATTTACAGGGTGAGGATTACGGGATACGAGAATGTACCCTTAAAAGGTCCGGTGCTCCTCATATCAAACCACGTTTCCTTTGTTGATGCCCTTTTGATCGGCTCCTGCACAAAAAGGTTTGTCCGTTTCATGATCGCACGGTCGTATTATAACATCAGATGGCTGCAGTGGTTTTTTAAATTAATGGGTGCTATCCCTGTATCTGAAAAGAGCCGTAAGGACCTGCTCCAGTCTATTGCCCATGCAAGGAATGAATTGCGGGAAGGTAATCCGGTCTGTTTATTCGCAGAAGGTGAGATTACACGCACAGGTAACATCCTTCCATTTAAAAAGGGGTTTGAAAGGATAGTAGAGGGGTTAGATGTCCCTGTTATCCCTGTTCATCTTGACCGTGTTTGGGGGAGTATGTTCAGTTTCAGCGGTGGGAGATTCCTTAGAAAATTGCCCCACAGCTTCCCTCATCATATTACAATATCTTTTGGACGGCCAATGCAGTCGGATGTTAAGGCTTATGATATTCGTCAGGCTGTGGTCGAGCTTGGGAGCGATGCCGTCCGGTTCAGGAGGGTTCCTGATGACCTTCTCCATCTGCGGTTTATGAAAAATGCTAAAAGAAACTGGTTCTCCTTTTGTATGGCTGATTTCACAGGCAGGGAACTTAATTATGGGAAAACTCTTACTGCCTCGATTCTGCTTGCGTCGTGGATAAAGAGAAACTGCAGCAGGGAAGAAAACATCGGCATACTCCTGCCTGCATCAGTCGGCGGTGCAATTGCAAACATAGCTGTCCAAATGGCAGCAAAGGTCTCTGTTAACCTCAACTTTACCTCCGGGAATGAGTGCATGTCCGAGGCCATCCGGCAGTGCAGTATTAAGACGATTATTTCATCGAGAAAATTTATCGAGGCGGTCGGACACTCTCCGTCTTTTCTAAAGGGGGAAGAGAGTGCGAAGCTTTCCTCCTCCCCTCTCCCCTTGGGGGAGAGGGTTAGGGTGAGGGGGGGGGAGGTTGATGCTGCTAACATGGTCTTCCTTGAAGACATTATGCAGTCTGTAACCTCTTCTCAAAAAATAATCTCAGGAGCTGCTGCCTTCCTTCTTCCGTATACCTTACTTAAAAGACTCGTTATTCGTGACCGGAGAAAGCCGGATGACCTTGCCGCTGTTATCTGTTCAAGCGGCAGTACAGGAATACCAAAGGGCGTAATGCTTTCTCATCATAACCTTATTTCAAACATTGAAGGTTTTTCTCAGGTATTTCATCTTACTAAGAAAGATAAGGTTATGGGGGTGCTGCCATTTTTCCATTCCTTTGGATTTACTGCTACTCTGTGGTTTCCCCTTGTCATCGGTTTTGGTGCTGTATATCATGCGAATCCCCTTGATGCAAAGACTGTTGGTGAGATGACATCAAGATATAAGGCTACAATCCTCCTAAGTACCCCGACGTTCTGTTCATCTTACATTAAGAAATGCGATGGAGAAGACTTTTCATCATTACGTTATGCCATAGTTGGCGCTGAAAAATTACAGGGGACGGTTGCCGCAGGATTTAAGGAAAAGTTCGGCATTGACCTTATGGAGGGGTATGGCTGTACTGAGATGGGGCCGGTTGTTTCAGTGAATATGCAGAATATTGAGCACTGGACAGTACGTCAATGCGGGAACAAGCCCGGCACAGTTGGACATCCAATTCCCGGTGTAGCGGCAAAGGTGGTAGATATCGAGACAGGAGAACCTCTTGGTAATGGTAAGGGGCAGGAGGGTATGCTTCTTATAAAAGGCCAAAACCGTATGATAGGCTATCTTGGCCAGCCTGAGAAGACAAGAGATGTGCTTAAAGACGGCTGGTACATAACAGGAGACATTGCATCAATAGATGAAGACGGCTTTATAATGATTACAGACCGCTTATCCAGATTCAGCAAGATAGGCGGTGAGATGGTGCCTCATGTAAAGATTGAGGAGACCATAAGCGGCTTACTTGGCAATGCAGGCTGTTTTGTTACAGCAGTCACAGACAGCAGTAAAGGTGAGCGGCTTGTTGTGCTCCATACAGATAAAGATATGAACTCAGATGATATCTGGAAGTACTTATGCAGGACAGACCTGCCGAGGCTCTGGATTCCACGTAGAGATAATATTTACTATATCGAGACAATCCCAACACTCGGAAGCGGTAAAGTTGATATGTGGCAGGCACGCAGCGTAGCTATTGAGATGAGCAAGGCGAGAAGTTAGAAGCAAGAAGTAAGAGGTTAGAAGTAAGAGATGGCTGATGAAATTACTTATGAGCAACACGATTACAAGGGACAATGAAAATCCCCCTCCCGCAAGGGGAGGGGAGATATGAATGATTGCCAATAATCCCCCCTCCCTTGACGGGAGGGGGTCAGGGGGAGGGTGGGCTATGGAGGCTTTCGGATGACTAAAGAAGAATTACTCAAACGATTACAGAACAACGAGAGCGTAGCTGGCATGGACCTTAGCTGGGCAGACCTCAGCGGAATGGATTTGCATGGGGTTGACCTGTCCGGCTGTACTATGACCGGTGCAAAGTTAATAAATACAATTCTTGACGAGGCCATTCTTGAAGATGCATTTATGGCAGAAGTAAATATCGCAAATGCAAGCCTTAAAGGCGTCAGAGGTAAAAGGGTGTTTTTCCAGAGGGCGGACATGCGTAATGTTAATATGGAAGGCTGTGACTTTGAAGAGGCACACTTTCAGGTGTCTGATCTATCCGGGGCAATATTGATGAACTCCAATCTGAAGGGTGCTATGTTTATTGATTCAACACTTACAGACGCCGACCTCTCAGGTGCAGACATGAGTTGGGCTAATCTGCGGGGTGCTGACCTGACCCGTGCAAACTTCTCCGGTGCAAAACTGATTGAGGCTGATATGCGAAAGGTCAAGACTGAAGGGGCCAACTTCAGTAATGTTGATGCAACCGGTGCAATGTTCTATGGCAAGCCACCGTGGGAAGGGGAAAAGAAGGACAAGGACTGGGAGAAGGAACTCCCATATCACCAGGAAGACTAATCCTTCATCCGAAAATGACCCCAAGTAAGCAGTAAGCGGTAAGCAGTTAGCAGATAAAGACTGCCTTTCCTGTTTACTGCTCACTGCTTACTGTTTACTATTTTCATTTCCCTTTGTGAGCGCCCCGCTCATGAGGGTTCATCC
>JACRGV010000082.1 GCA_016212215.1 Nitrospirota bacterium | reverse complement strand
GAGGTTTCACAAAGGAGGATGAAAACCACCCCCCCAAGCCCCCCCTTGTTAAGGGGGGGAAAGTTCCTTTGGTGCTCAATGGCCAACGGCAATCCCCCCCTTTGTTCAAGGGGGGGCATGGGGGGGTTATTTTCGGATGAATCAACCGTTCAATACCCTTCTTACAAATATTACTCTTCGTTCAATCACAGGGACTTTCTTCCGGGCAGTCCCGGCACACGCTGCTGAATACGCCCTTGAGGACGGACCATCTTACTTTTTCAGAAACCGCTATAATATTTCAGAGCAATTCGGCGCCCTTTACTTCTGCGATCGGGCAGAAGTCTGCAAGGCTACCCTTGAAAAACGGGGGCTTCTTGCGTCCCGCAGGGTACCTAATATCTTACTCAGCTTTAATATTCAGGTTGACGGAATACTTGACCTGACTGATCCGGATGTCATGAAAGTTTTGCAGATTCATCGGGAGAATCTGGTACAAACAAGGGAAAAACCGGATGCTTATGATACATCTCAGATGTTGAGTGGAGCTGCATATCACAGTAATAGAATTCTCGGTATGTATGTTCCGGACGCAACAGAAACCGGAAATACTCTTGTACTTTACCCAGGGAAAATATTGGAAAAACATTTTATTCGTCTAACCGGAAGACTAAATTTGTTCTAAACTTGAGTCTGTTATGAAAAGACAGGTAAGAGGTAATAGGTAAGAGGTAATTGCCTCTTACCTGTTTAATATGTTAAAATCTTTTCGTGGTTACGGAAGAGGTTATAGATAACCTGCAGAAGATTGTGGGCAGGGAATCAGTTATAACTGATAAAGAGAGTCTGCTCTGCTATTCTTATGATGCTACCCGCATAGAAGTCCTGCCTGAACTGCTTTTAAGGCCGAAGTCTTCTGAAGAAGTGGCCTCTATTCTCAAGATTGCCAATAAAGAAAAGATACCTGTTGTACCGCGTGGTTCAGGGAGCGGTTTTGCAGGTGCTTCTGTCCCTGTTACAGGCGGAATTGTCCTGTCACTTCAAAACATGGACAGGATAATTGAGATTAATAAGGATGATTCCTATGCAATTGTTGAACCCGGTGTTATAACAAAGGACCTCCAGAAGGCGGCAGAGTCAGAAGGCTTATTTTATCCTCCTGACCCTTCGAGTGTAAACTTCTGCACAATCGGCGGAAACATCTCAACAGGCGCCGGCGGTGCAAGAGGGATCAAATATGGTACAACAAAAGATTATGTGATGGGATTAGAGCTGGTTATGGCTACAGGTGAGATAATATCTACAGGGACAAAGACAACACGCAGTACCGCAGGATATGATCTTACAAGGCTGATAGTAGGTTCAGAAGGGACATTGGGAGTTATAACAAAGGCCATCGTAAGGCTTGCATCATTGCCTGAAAAGATTGTTACTGCTGCAGCAGTTTTCCCTGACCTTCATAGCGCTGTGTCTGCAATTGATCACATCTTAAAGTCCTCAGTAAAACCGCTTGTGCTTGAATTTATGGACAGGGAATCTATAAGGGTTGTAAAAGAGCTTCTTCCGGTTGGCGTACGGGAAAACAGCGGGGCAATGGTAATAATTGAACTTGATGGTAAACAGGATATAGTTGCAGTAGAACTGCAGAATGTTAGGGATATATGTTTGAGGGCCGGGGCATTAAATGTTGAGATAGCAGATTCTGTGAATGATCGGGAGAGATTATGGAAGGCGAGGAGGGCGATTTCTCCTGCCCTCTACAAGATAAATCCAACTAAGATAAATGAGGATGTAGTTGTACCGAGGAGCAGATTGTCTGACCTCGTGCATGAGATTGGTGAGATTGCATCAAAACATAATCTTCAGATAGTTACATTCGGACACGCCGGAGACGGTAATCTCCATGTAAATGTTATGATAGATGACAGGGATAAGGACGAATACAAAAGGGCTATGGAGGCTGTAAAATCCCTTTTTGAGGCAACCATCAGATTAGATGGAAGCATCTCCGGCGAACATGGCATAGGGCTTACAAAGGCACCCTACCTTTCAATGGAGAAGGGCGAGAGGGTGATTGGGATTATGAAGGAGATTAAAAAGGTGTTTGATCCGAATAACATATTGAATCCGGGGAAAATATTTAGATAGTAAGCAGAAGTAAGAAGCAAGAGGTTAGAAGTAAGAAGTTAGGTAAAACAGAATGAGCATTCGACTCATAAATGGCAATGAGTACCCCACCCTCACCCGGACCCTCTCCCTGATGGAGAGGGTACTAAGTTTGTTCCCTCCCCTTCAAGGGGAGGGTTAGGGTGGGGATGGGGTGGTTTTCGAGTGAATAACTTAATCGAAATGACAGGCAAACGTGTCAGGATACATGCAGGAGAAATTGAATATTGCGGAATTCTTATTGAGGTGACTGAAGAGAATATCGAACTTCAGGGAGATAACCAGTGGATAACAATCCCTGTAAATAATGTGAATTCAATAACCTTAGCAGGGGATTAAGGTCTTTAAAGACCTCCTCTGAAAAAGTCCACAGTCTTTGAAAGCCCTTCTTTAATAGGAACCCCTGGTTTCCAGCCGAGAACCTTTTTAATCTTCTTACAATTCAAACAGCTCCTTGCCTGTTCTCCCTTTTTCGCAGGGCCATGCACCTCTTTAATTTTCTTTTCTGTTATTTCTTTTAAGTGCCTGAACAGTTCAGTTACCGTTGTTTCTATGCCTGTACCTACATTTAATATGTCGTTTGTTTCACTTGAAACCGCCGCCATTACTGCATCAACAACATCTTCGACGAACACATAATCTCTGGTCTGCATCCCATCGCCGTTTATGACCGGCTGTTCATTTCTTAGCATCTTTTGTGTGAAGATAGCAACTACTCCTGCCTCACCGAACGGGTCCTGTCTTGGGCCGTAAACATTGGCAAATCTTAAGGCAGTATAATTTAATCCATAAGTAGCATTATAGAAAAAAAGGTAGTGTTCACCTGTAAGTTTACTTATACCATAAGGGCTTAATGGCTGAGGCGGATGAGTCTCAGGTGTCGGCAGAGGTCCTCCTTCCCCATACACTGCGCCGCCTGTAGAAGAAAATATCACCTTCCGGGTTCCGTAGTGTACGGCGTGCTCAAGTATGTTAAGCATACCAAGAATATTAGTCTGTGCATCATATACAGGGTCAGCAACAGACCTTCGTACATCCATCTGAGCTGCAAGGTGGCATATAAGCTCAGGCCGTTCCTTTTTAAATATCCTTTCAATCCTGGGGTTTACAATATCTATCTTATAAAACTTCGCATCTTTATTCAGATTTTCAACCTTACCGGTAGACAGGTTATCAATAATCGAGACACTATGACCTTCTAATACCAGCCTGTCTGTTATATGAGACCCAATAAACCCTGCCCCGCCTGTAACCAGAATCCTCATTTTTGCATAGTCCTTTCTTTCTTAGTCTATAGTTAGCAGAAGTTAGAAGTAAGAAGTTAGAGGTTAGAAGCAAGAAAATGTTAGCGAATCCCTCTTTCTTCTTACCTCAGTTTTCTTGTTTCTTACTTCTTGCCTCTTGCCTCTTACTTCTCTTTCAGCTCCTCCCTACGGAGTAGTAGTCAAACCCGTTTTTCCTCATCCTTTCAGGGTCATATACATTTCTAACGTCTATAAAGATCGGATGCTTCATCAGGCCCTTTAGTTTTTCCAGTTCAAGATTTCTGAATTGGTTCCACTCGGTGACAAGGACAACGGCATCTGTATTGCTTGCAGTATCATAGGCATCATTACAGTATGTAACTGTCCCTCCGAGCACCTCTCTCGCATCTGCCATAGCCGCAGGGTCAAAGACCTTTATTTCAGCACCTCTGCTGATTAGCCCCTGTATTATGTCTACTGACGGAGACTCTCTTATATCATTTGTGTTGGGTTTGAAAGAAATACCCAATATGCCGAGGGTCTTTCCTTGAATACCTCTCAAAGCATGGTCTATCTTCTCTATCATGCGATCCCTTTGAGAATTATTAACCTGAATTACATCCCTTACTATTTTGAAATCATATCCGTGGCTCTCGGCAATCTGGAGTAATGCCCTTGCATCTTTAGGAAAGCACGAACCTCCATAACCAGGTCCAGGATGCAGGAACTTTGAACCTATCCTTCCATCCAGCCCCATAGCCTTAGCCACTATCTGTACATTAGCCCCGACCTTTTCACAAAGGTTGGCGATTTCATTGATGTAAGATATCTTGGTTGCAAGGAACACATTTGATGCATACTTAATCATCTCGGATGTCTCAATGTCAGTTATTATAAACGGTGTATCAAGCAGATAGAGGGGGCGATATAAATCCTTCATGACTGAAATTGCACGATCACCTGCCGCTCCGATTACTACCCTGTCCGGTCTCATAAAATCTCCGATTGCAGAACCCTCTCTCAGGAATTCAGGATTAGATACAATATCAAATTGGTCATTGCCGCCCATATCCTGAATAATCTTCCGTATCCTTTCGCCGGTACCGATAGGTACAGTGCTTTTTGTAACCACTACCTTGTAGGTATTGAGATTCTCTCCGATAGTTCTCGCAACAGAATCTACGTAAGACAGATCGGCTGAACCGTCTTTGCGGGAGGGTGTGCCGACTGCAATAAATATGACCTCAGAATTCCTTACTGCTTCAGCCGTGTTATTAGAAAACCTGAGCCTCCCTTCATTCATATTCTTTCGCATTAGCTCTTCTAACCCGGGTTCAAAGAAAGGGGCAATACCCTTGTTAAGCAGATCAACCTTATTCTGGTCCATATCTACACAAGTAACAATAACACCAAACTCAGCAAAACACGCACCTGTAACAAGTCCAACATAACCTGAACCAACAACAGAAATGTTCATAATTTAATTCCCTCCATGTTATTTCATCTGAAAATCAACCCCATCCCCACCCTAACCCTCCCCTTGAAGGGGAGGGGATAAAAACTAAGCACCCTCTCCCTCAGGGAGAGGGTCCGGGTGAGGGGGCCTCATTTTCATCATCCTTTGTGAGCGCCCCGCTCATGATTGTTCACCATTTGTGAGATTATGGTGTAATTTGTCTACCAAGATACAAAAGGTACTCAACATTCCCCTTCTGCCCTAAAATAGGAGATGGTATCAGCCCCCTGACCTCGAATCCTATTCCTTCTGCAAAATCCTGAACTTTCTTAACGGCCAGTTGCACTTTATCCATGTCCCTGACTATGCCGCCCTTTCCAACCTCGCCTTTTCCAACCTCAAATTGCGGCTTAACAAGTACCACAATCAAACAATCTGCCGGCAGATGTTCTCTTACAACAGGTAATACATAAGTAACAGAAATAAATGATAAATCTATAGTTGCTATGTCAATATGGTCAGTTATGAGTGCCCAATCAAGTTTTAGAATATGTGTCTTTTCAAGGTTTCTTACCCGTGGGTCATTCCTGAGCTTATAGTGCAGTTGTCCATATCCTACATCAATTGCATAAACCTTTATCGCACCGTGTTGCAGAAGGCAGTCTGTAAAACCGCCTGTTGATGCCCCAATATCTATTGCAACTTTTTCACTAACACTTATTTTAAAAGTTCGTAAGGCCTCCTCTAATTTAAGACCGCCCCTGCTTACATACGGCATCTGCGCCTTGATACTTATTTCTGCATCTTCTGAAACTAACCTTCCTGCCTTATCTGCCTGCTGACCTTCTAAATATACATTTCCTGATAGTATAGTGCTGATTGCCTGTTGTCTGGTGGAAACGAGCCCCCTGTCTACAAGAAGCGTGTCCAACCGTATTTTGCTCTTGCTCAAATTTCCCCTTGCCCACCCTCCCCCTAACCCCCTCCCGTCAAGGGAGGGGGAATAAACGTTAGCCTCCCTCTCCCCTGGCGGGAGAGGGTCCGGGTGAGGGGGCCTTATTTTCAAGCTTTGTGAGCCTAAGACTTTTGAATATTTCCTTAAAATCTTATATTCCGCAAAAGTCCCCGTAGTGTTCGGTTGTTTTGTGTCTTAACAAAACTCATAGTCTCTTCAGCAATATCTTCCGCATTAAGTCCGTAAATATTATGTAATTCCTTTATTGAGCCGTGTTCAATAAACTTGTCTGGAATGCCTATCCTTTTTACCCTTACGTCGGTCACAGAATTCTTTTCCAGCACCTCTAAAACAGCACTCCCGAAACCTCCTGACAGCGCCCCTTCTTCAACAGTAATGATATTTTTATATTTATAAGCGAGTTTCAGGATTAATGATTCATCAATTGGTTTAATAAACCTTGCATTTGCAACTGCTGCATCTATCCCATTCTTTTTAAGTATTGCTGATGCATTAATAGCAGGGTATACCATGTTACCGATGGCAAGAATAGCAGCGTCACTTCCTTCGAGTATTATTTCACCTTTACCTATCTCCAGTAACTTAAACTGAGGATTTAATTCAACTCCAATGGCCGCCCCTCTCGGATACCTTATTGCAGAAGGCCCATTGTAATTTACTGATGTAAAAAGCATATTCTGCAGCTCATCTTCGTCTTTGGGGGCCATAAGTACCATATTAGGGATGTGACGAAGGTAACTTATATCATACGTCCCGTGATGGGTCGGTCCGTCTTCTCCAACAAGACCGGCACGGTCAATTGCAAAAGTAACAGGCAGGTTCTGAAGGCACACATCATGTACAATCTGGTCATAGCCCCGCTGAAGGAAGGTAGAATATATGGCAACTACCGGATGAAAACCTCCTGTGGCAAGACCGGCGGAAAAGGTTACGCCGTGCTGTTCTGCGATACCTACGTCATAGAACCTGTCAGGGAATTTTTCTGCAAAAGGTATCAGCCCGGTTCCTTCCGGCATGGCGGCTGAAATGGCTATAATCTTTTTATCCTTTTCTGCCAGCCTGATAAGTGACTGCCCGAATATTTTAGTATATGTTGGTATATCTGACTTTTTTAATGGTTTCCCTGTAGTTATATCAAATGATGGTACACCATGAAAGGATGCAGGGTCGTTTTCCGCAGGGGGATAATCTTTACCTTTCTTTGTTACTACATGAACGAGTACAGGCCCGTTTAATTTCTTAATATTTTCCAGTGTCGGAAACAGGTGATCAAATCTATGCCCGTCTATAGGTCCGATATACTTAAACCCAAGTTCCTCAAAAAGGGTGCCGGGTCCCATTAAACCTTTTACTGACTCCTCTGCCTTTTTGGCAACCTTGAGCATTGGTTCCCCAATTCGGGGGATGTTTTTTATGATATGCTCAGTCTCTTTTTTTACCTTTGTATAGATTTCTCCTGTGATGATCTTGCTTAGATAAGATGATATTGCCCCAACATTTCTTGATATGGACATCTCATTGTCATTCAGTATTACTATGATATTTTTTTTGAGGTCACCGGCATGGTTTAAGCCTTCAAACACCATACCTGCTGTCATTGAGCCGTCACCTATAACTACGATAACCTTGTTTTTTTTCTCTTTCTTATCCCTTGCTTCTACAAGCCCCAAGGCAGCAGACAATGAGTTTCCTGAATGACCGGCAATGAAGGCATCGTAATTACTTTCATCCGGTTTAGGGAAGCCGCTGATACCGCCATACTGTCTTAAAGTATTAAACTTGTCCCTGCGGCCTGTGAGCAGTTTGTGTACATAAGCCTGATGGCCCACATCCCAGACTATAGCGTCATTCGGTGCATTATATATATAGTGAAGGGCAATAGTGAGTTCAACGACGCCAAGGTTTGAGGCAAGATGGCCGCCGTTCTTTGAAACAACCTCCAAAAGCCTCTCCCTGATTTCCACTGCCAAAACAGGCAGTGCTTCCACAGGTATCTTTTTAAGGTCTTCAGGGCTGTTTATTGTATCTAAATATTTCACTTGAAAATCTCCATAGCTCACCCTCCCCCTAACCCCCTCCCGTCAAGGGAGGGGAAATAAACATTAGCCTCCCTCTCCCCTGGCGGGAGAGCTGTAATAAAACTCCTACCAAATTCCTCCCCCCTCCTTTGCGGGGGGAGGCAGAAGGGGGGCACCGGGTGAGGGGGCTTTTTATCTTGCTTCTAACTTCTTGCTTCTGACTTCTTACTTCTTCCTTTCAACAATAAACCTCGCAATATCCCTTAACGGCTCTGCCTTTTCGTCAAAGCCTTTCAATGCATCAACTGCTTCTGTTATAAGTTTGTGCTCAAGTGTCTTTGATTCTTCAAGCCCCAGAAGGGCAGGGTATGTATTCTTGTTCTGTCTGGAGTCCTTTCCTGTGGCTTTACCTGTCTCTTCAGGGGTCCCCTCTACATCGAGGATGTCATCAGCAATCTGAAATGCAAGGCCGATCTTTTCAGCATAAGTTGTTAATGCAGTTAGTTGATCCTCCGTGCCGCCGCCTGCAACCCCACCTGCCCTGACAGCAACCCTAATCAAGGCCCCTGTCTTCATCCTGTGAAGTCTTTCAAGATTACTTAATTTCAGATTATTCCCCTCAGATTCTATATCTATCTGCTGACCGCCGACCATCCCAAGAGGACCGGCGCCAAGTCCAATTTCATGAATAATTCGCAATACCCTCTCTGCCGGTGTATCAAGCCATAACAGTCTGTCTGAAATGACTGTAAAAGCATGAGTCAGCAAGGCATCTCCTGAGAGAATGGCGGTTGATTCACCAAAGACCTTATGGTTTGTAGGTTTCCCCCTCCTTAAATCGTCATTGTCCATAGAAGGCAGGTCATCATGAATAAGTGAATAGGTGTGTATCATCTCTATTGCAACTGCTATTGGAATTGCTGATTCTGCTTTACCATTAACAGCCTCACATGCAGCAATAGCCAGTACCGGCCTAATCCTTTTACCGCCTGCAAGAAGGCTGTAGTGCATAGACTCGTATAAGGTTGCAGGGTATATTTCCGGAGGGCCTAATATTAATAATAAATTATTCTCAATTATCCTTTTTTTTTCATCAAGATATGAGATAATAGCCGGATTAGTCATTGATTGTGTTGTCTCTATCACCTGAGGTCTCAGGCATAAAGGGTTTTAAGACGGTCTTGCCTTTATCTTTCATAAGTATATCCACCCTCTTTTCAGCCTCATCCAGTTTTGCCATACATACCTGAGATAATTTAATCCCTTCCTCAAAAAACTTTAGAGAATCATCAAGCGGCAGGTCACCCTTTTCAAGTGCATGGACTATTTCCTCAAGCCTCTCCATTGCCTTTTCAAATTTTATATTTTTTTCCATAAAATTAGATTATTATTATACAAATTGGCAACTTGCGTCAAGTGGAGAAAACAGACATTGAATACTTTAGCAGACATTATAAAAAACAGGATATTAAATTCAGGCAGGATTACTTTTGCAGAATTTATGGAAATGGCCCTTTATCATCCTGAATCAGGATATTATTCCTCTGAAAAGATCAAGCTCGGGAAAACGGGAGATTATTACACCTCTCCCCTTGTCCACAAGGTATTCGGGGAATTACTATGTAAGCAGATTGTGGAGATGTGGGAAATATCAGGCGGGAGAGATTTTACTATTGTAGAGATGGGCGCAGGCGATGGGACGTTATGTTATGACTTAATGAATTATGCAAGAAAAAAGTATTCGGATTTTTATGACAGACTGAGATATATAATAATAGAAGAGAGCAGGGGGATGAGGGAACGGCAGAGGGAAAAGCTCTTAGGAAATGCGGAAGCCCCCCCTCCCTTGACAGGAGGGGGTCAGGGGGAGGGTGAGCTATGGGAATTCCCTGAAAACAAAATCCTCTGGCTTGACTACTCAGACCCGATATTTGAAATCGGTATAACCGGATGTTTTATCTCAAATGAACTTGTAGATGCGTTTCCTGTACATTTAGTTGAGATGAGCGGCGGTGAATTAAATGAGGTCTATGTTGGAATTCAGAATGAACCGCCCATGAGCAGTGGGCTCACAAAGGACAACGAAAATCCCCCCCTTAGTTTAAGGGGGGGTATGGGGGGGTTATTCTCGGATAAGGCATTCACAGAAATTCTGGGGACACCTTCTACCTCTGAGATTAATAAATATTTTGAACGGATGGGAATAACCCTTGAAGAAGGGCAACGGGCAGAGGTAAACCTGAAGGCAATAGACTGGATGAAGTGGATTGCTAAAAGTTTAAATAAGGGATTTGTTATTACAGTTGATTATGGTTATCCTGCTGAAGAACTATATGCACCGTACAGAAAAGACGGCACACTATTATGTTATTTCAAACATAGGGTTATAGAAGACCCGTTTATAAATATTGGTGAGCAGGATATTACTGCACACGTTGACTTTACAACTCTTATTTCATCCGGCGAAGAGGATGTATTGCATACTGCAGGTATGACAGACCAGACACACTTTCTCTTCGGACTTGGCTTAGGTGGGGCTATACAAACATCAGCATTAGAACAGAGACTGATGATCAAAAACCTCATAATGCCCGGTGGAATGGGAAGCGTATTCAAGGTACTGATTCAATATAAAGGATTTGATAGTAAGCCGGAGTTGAGCGGGCTGAAAAAGGATATATTTATCAGCAGCTAAATCTCAAATGCCTCAACCGTTGCGATTGGGGATTTACCATCAGGGCCACGTCCGCCAATTAAATAAAGCGTATTACCTATTTGAGCAGTTCCCATTACAATCCTGCCGGTGGTGAGTGTTGGGAGTTCCATCCATTGATTAGTAAGTAGGTCAAAATAAACGAACCTGTCTTCAACTGTGTTATCGCTTTTTCCGCCGGCTATGCACACCCCCCCAAGCCCCCCCTTAAACAAAGGGGGGGGATTTTCTTCTAATACAAAAGCCCCTAATCCGGCTGCGGGCCAAGGCGTATTGAAACCGGCATTAGCCCATATATTTTTTGCAGGGTCATAAATCTCCACAACATCGTAATTTTTGAATCCATTATATCTATAGCCTGCCCCTCCGATTGCAAGAATTTTGTTATTAATAACAACAGCAGCAAATGCAAAACGTGGAGTAGGCATTGATGCTATTTTTTTCCATGCATTCTTCTCAGGCTCGAATACCTCACAAAATGAAAAACCAGGGTCTGTCATAGGCCCCCCTGTTGTTGCATCAGGATGGTGGCCGCCTAAAACGTAGACATGTCCGTTTAATACTACAGAGGCAGGATAGTCATGCGGCATAAGCATATCAACCCCTTTTTCCCATGAATCAGTTGCCGGGTTGTATATTTCTACAGTCCTGAAGAATTCGAACTGACCATTTGGATGTTTAAATCCACCACCAAGTACATGTATCCTGTCATTAACAACAGCGGCTACTGCCCCTGATCTGACAGTAGGCATTTCTTTTCCCTGATGCCATGTATCTGTAACAGGGTCATATATCTCAGTGCTGTTCAGGCTCTTAAAATCAGCCCCGCCGCCGCCGAACACGTATATCTTTCCATTATACGCAGCGGTTGCTGTATGAGAACGGGGAGTATTTAGAGATGCTTTTTTAATCCATTTTGACATAGCTTTCATCCTAAAATCTCTTCCGGCGGGGTAAGAAAACCCCGCCTATCCCTATCTACGAGGATAGGCGGGACTTTCTTGTCCCGCTGATTTTCATAGCCCTTTGTGAACCCTCGATTCATGGGAGTTCATCCTAAAATAACCCCCTAAAATAACCCCATCCCCACCCTAACCCTCCCCTTGAAGGGGAGGGAATGAACTAAGCATCCTCTCCCTCAGGGAGAGTGTCCGGGTGAGGGTGGTGTTTCCATTAACATTTTACTTCTTACCTCTTCTTGCCTCTGCTCCCCCCTGCCATTACCTCTTCCTTCCCCACCTTAACCTCTCCAAATGACTTTATCGCAATATAATGATCAACACCGAGATATAATGCGGGTGTTACGCTCTTCAAATCAGGTATCCTGTTCTTTTTATCAAATGCCTTTCCTGTCTGATGAATTGCGAGGATTTCTCCTATGAATAGGACATGGTCGCCTGTCTTATAGCTTTTAACAACTTTACATTCATAAGCAGCATACGCAGCTTTAAGCAGAGGTGTTTCTATGACTGATGATGGCAGTGTATTTATCTTGTATTCAGAGAATTTATCAGTATCCTTACCTGATGTCCTTCCAACGGCTGCTATTATCCCGATGTTGTCAAACGTAAGAAAGTTTGCAGTAAATTCACCACTCTTCTTAAGCAGTTTGTATGAATACCTTTTCGGAGATATGGCCACTCCAAAAAGGGGCGGGTCAAAGGATAGTGCAACATGCCATGCACATGCCATTGCATCCAATGCATCGCCGGATTTAATGACAACTACAGCAGGGACAACCGGATAATATTGATAAAACCCTGCCTTTGCAATATCTTTTTCTAATTTCATATCTGCTCCTCCATTGTTATTAAAGGATCACTAAATCGAACGATGAAGAGTTTAGCAAATACGTTTTAAAAAGTCATTAGTTGAAGAAAAAAAGAAGTAAAAAAACTAAAGCCGGGAATTATTGACACTACATGTTTAACGTGATATAACCTTATACGCTGAAATACAGGATTTATCATATCTATAGTTGGACTAAATACCGCTCACTTCTATCAGCCATCCCAATGATTTTTAATCAGGAGGGTTTATTATGAATAGAGATCTACCATACATCATTATTGTAGACAGTGATGACAGCATAAACAGGTCATTATCTATGCTCTTCCGTGATTATTTTTATGTAGCTACTACAACCTCTGTAAGAGAAGGGATTGAGATAACAAAGCGGAATCACCCTTTTCTTGCCGTGGTTGAATTGAAGATGTCAGGGGCCGGCGGCTTAGAAGTTTTAAGAGAGTTAAAAAAGATTGATTCCGCAATTAAAGTTATAATCATGAGTGCGTATGGTAAGGTAAGTGATAGTGTAGAGGTATTTAAAGAGGGTGCTATTGATTTCCTTATTAAGCCATTTGACAGCCTGAAGCTTCTTGAGAATGTACGACGATTAGCTGCTTCGTTAGATTATGAAAAAGAGTTATCACAACCGCAGATAAAAGGTATTGTTGGAGAAAGTCCGGCAATCAAACACACATGGGACCTCGTCAAGCGGTTTGCACCTTCTGATGTAAGGGTTCTCTTGCATGGAGAGACAGGAACCGGTAAGGAACTTTTTGCAAGGGTTATTCATGGCATGAGCAGCCGCAAAAAAGGGCCGTTTGTGCCTGTAGATTGTTCTGCCTTGCCGGCTCCTCTTTTTGAAAGCGAGATGTTTGGTTATGAAAAAGGCGCATTTACAGGGGCAATCAGCAGAAAGGAAGGATTATTTGAGTCCGCCAATATGGGGACACTTTTTTTAGATGAAATTGAAAATATTCCTCTTTCTGCCCAGGCCAAGCTGTTGAGGGTTATCCAGGAACACAAGGTTATCCATCTAGGCTCAAGGAGGTATTGCCCTATACCCCTTAATATCAGGATTATAGCAGCTACGAACATTGATCTGGAAGAGGAATCCCATAAAGGAAATTTTCGCAGTGACCTTTACTACCGGATAAGTGAGGCAACTGTCAAATTGCCGCCTTTGAGAGAAAGGCATGGCGATATCCGTAGGCTGATAAATTATTTTCTGGCACAATGCAGCAGAGAAGAGCATAAATCTGTGGGTATTACGGATGAGACTATGGGCCTTCTTGAAAAATATCACTGGCCGGGAAACATCCGTGAACTGGAAAATGTAATTAAAAGCTCTTTTCTTCTATCCGACGATTACATCAATCCATGTCATCTGCCGGATAAGATAGCTGCATCTACCGCTATTAACACCCATTTGTTAACTCCGGAACATCCAGCTCCTGATGGTTTACAAAAATACCCTGCTTATTATGAATCCGTGGATATAAAAATCATCAGGAAAACTGTTACTGAAGACTCTGAACGTCAGGCAATTATTCAGGTGATGAAAGACCATCCGTTCATCAATAAAACACATTTAGCCACACTATTAAAGGTTGATCCAAAGACGCTCCGTTCCAAATTAAGGAAATACGGATTTGCTCAGTGAACTATCTCCCGAAAATCGGGAATGTCCTCCCTGTTTATAATTTTAAATCCCACTTTGCAACATATCCGGCATGTATAAAATAACCTCAAATTAGTCTGCAACTCTTTGTAAATAAACAGTTATATAGAAGTGCAGCCGGCAGGATATGCTGGTGGCATTTAATTTGCTATGTAGTAGTAACTAAGAGGACCTGCAGAACCTTTTCTATTTATTCCCCATAGTAGATTTATATGTTAAGAAAGGAGGTTTAATATGCTCATGAAGGAAGATATTAATGGAGAGAATGAGCAGAATGATATTATCTATTCCTCCAGTCCCTTTAAGTTATTGAGTATGGCAAATGAATTTGAAAAGGCCGGTGTGGTTAGTTATGCGATAGATATTTATATGAAGCTGCTTGATAAATATCCTGAAACCTTTGAAGCTGTTGCTTCAAGACTGGCGCTATTTTTATTAGCCGGCAGATATGAGGAGGAAGGTAAGACAGAATCTGCAATTTCACTTATACGTAAGATAAGTGGGCGAGAGACAATAACATAGCGGGGTCATCCGAAAATAAACCCCATCCCCACCCTAACCCTCCCCTTGAAGGGGAGGGAATAAACTAAGCACCCTCTCCCTCAGGGAGAGGGTCCGGGTGAGGGTGGGGTTTTCATGGCCCTTTGTGAACCGGAGGCTCACTTGGATTCAATAGGAAATGTTCTCTAATCTCTCCTGTCAGTACATCAGGGAGAATAATTTCAGGGAAGAAAGGGGGTGATAGACATGGCTGTTGAAAAAACAATAGGATCATCCAGTCTGGTTGAGGTAATTGACCGTATACTGGACAAGGGGGTTGTGATTGATGCATGGGTACGAATCTCTTTAGTAGGTATTGAGTTGCTCGCTATCGAGGCAAGAGTAGTCGTGGCATCGGTCGAGACCTACCTGAAGTACGCTGAAGCTATAGGTTTAACTGCATCAGCGGCTGCTGCATAGTGATTTCTAAATATGCAGGAGGGACTCTTGCCGTGTCATCCTGAAGTCCTGATTGGCCGGAAAAGTGTGACATTAGCCAGGAGACTCCTCCACTTCTGCAAACACAAAAGATAAAAGAAGAGAGGATTTAAAATTGGAAATCTTGGGATTGGGTGTAGAGATACAACCTATATTTGACAGCATAGTTTCTTCTTACGAGGACAGGCTCGAAAGTATCACATCCGTGTTGTTAGATGCAAAATCTGAAATAGGAATAGTTAATTCTGAATTAAGAGAAAGATTATCCAGATTTGAGTCTCTGAGAAAAAAGGATTTTGACAGGATGATGCAGGGGATTCTTTCTGCACAGGATGAGAGAGAATTGGAAGTAAGGAGTATGTTGAGGAATTACCTTCAGGACCAGCAGGAAATGATTCGTACTATGAAGGATAAGTTCACTGAACTTAAAAAAGCCCTTTCCACAGGTGAAGCGGGGAGGATTGCAGAATTTCAGGAGATGATGAAAAAGATACTTACCAGACAGGACGAAAGAAGGACAGAAGTCATCTCAATATTGAAAGAGTTTCAGAGAGAGCAGGGGGAAATGGTCAAAGGACTCAAAGACCTTCTGGCAAAAGGAAGAGATGTCCGGATAAATGACCTTAAAACACTGCTTAAAGAATTCAGGTTGCAGCAGGAAAAGAGGATAGCAGGTAATCAGGAAAGAAGAATAGAAGTCCGCACCATGCTTGATGAGTTAAGTAAAGGCCGTTGAACGTTTAACGATAAACCAGGGAGTGAAGACAAAAAATTGAAGGGAGGTAGGGAGTCATGGAAATAGCTGCTAATATGGATAAGCTTAGTGACGAAATTCAAACATCTTATGATATGAGGATAAGGGAGTTGGTAGAGTTGACCGGTAATCTTCATAAGACACTCAAGGCATTTGAGAAAGAAAGGATTAGAGATTTCAATACATTGATGAGCAATGTAAAAGCAAGTCAGGCTGAGAGGGATAAGGAAGTTCATCTCCTTCTGCAGGGATTTAGTACCGAGAGGAAAAAGATTGCTGCTGAATTGGAGAAAATGGCTGCATCATGGAATAACCTCTCAGGAACTATGTGCAGGAAAAGAAATTCCAATAGTTCCAGAAGCAGGGCTAAAGAAACAAGAGTATAACAGCATTGAAAACAGACACTCAAAACCGGCAGTAATTATAAAAGAGGTAGATTCAAAATGATTGATGAAATGCCTACAGTATTAGAACCGACTCCTTTATCGGATTTTGTTGAAACAAGATACATTAAAGATATTACTAAACGTACTATGGCCTATATTAGTGCCGGCTTATCTGTTCATCTGAGAGGCGGGTCAGGGACCGGCAAGACTACACTGGCCATGCACATAGCAGGTAAGATTAAAAGACCTGTTGTTATGATACATGGAGATGAAGAGTTCACTACGTCTGATTTGGTTGGAGGGGAGCATGGTTACAGGGTTAGAAAGGTTGTAGACCGTTTTATTTCAAGGGTCTTAAAGACAGAGGAAGACATGGTTAAACGCTGGGTTGATAACCGACTTACCATTGCATGCAAGTATGGATTTACCCTGATATATGACGAGTTTACCAGGTCAAGGCCTGAGGCAAATAATATACTGCTCTCTATATTGAGCGAGAGGATGATGGATTTGCCGGTGGGAAGGGATGGTGGTGAGCCGTATTTAAAGGTAGACCCTAATTTCACCGCTATCTTTACATCGAATCCCGAAGAATATGCCGGTGTTCATAAAAGCCAGGATGCCCTCAGAGATAGGCTGATAACAATAGATGTAGACTGTTTTGACCGCGAGACAGAGGTTGCAATAACCAGGGCCAAATCCAATCTTACTAAAAAAGATGCTGAGAGGATAGTAAATATTGTCAGAGGATTGAGGGAGTCAGAGATATGTGAATTTGCCCCGACTGTCCGTGGCTGCATTATGATTGCCAGGACAGTAAAGGTACTGAACCTTACCCCTTCAATGTTAAACGGGACATTTATCCGGATATGCCAGGATGTCCTGGCATCTGAAACAAGCAGGGGTGGTTCAAAGGTGAATCAAAACAGGGTAAAAGAGGTAGTTAAGGGTCTTGTTGAAAAGTATAGTTAAGGAATAAATAGCTATGAAAAATACGAACGTGATAAAAGGGCTTAATGTAATTAAGACTATGCAGAATACGAAGAGGCGTTCTGTTGGAAAGGTTCAGGCTTCACCATATTTAGATCTGTATATACTCAATAAAGAAAAAGAGAGGCTGTTTAAAGAAGATGAGAGACTTAATTTGAGAAATAAAGTAATTAAGATGCGTATAGATGAGATAAACAAGGGTATAAAAGGGCTTCAAAATAGTGCGGTTACTGTAAAGACGAGCGTGGGAAAAGAGAATAAGGGAGGAGTTAAAAGGAAGTGGAAAAGGATGTCTTTAGGTTATTGAAGAAGGGGATGGAGAGATGACTAAAGAAAAGAAGAGAGGAAAAGAAGAAGGTTTGGATATTGATCTTGGTGTTGTCAAATTCAGCCTGGGAGGGTTATTTAAAGGCGTAGAAAAGATTATGGACCTTGCTGCTGATCTGAAAGAGGCCGGCGGTGAAGTAAAAAAAGAAGGTGAGATTGATCTGGAGCATATTAAAAAAGGGATGAAGGGTATATTCGGTATCTCTATAAAAACTGCGGTTGGGGGAGAACCGGTAGTCGAATCATTCGGTAATATCAAAAAGACATCAGAAGGGTCCAAAGTTGAGGAGGTGAGAGAACCTATTATTGACCTGTTTGATGAAAGTGAAGAGATTGTTATTATGGCAGAAATGCCGGGTATAAATGAGGGGGATATAAACCTTGATCTGAAGGATGGTATTCTTGATATTTCTGCATGGAGCGTGGATAGAAAATACCGCAAAGAGGTCTTACTTCCTGCAAAAGTAAAGGCTGAAACACTCACATCGGGTTACAAAAACGGTATCTTAGAGATAAGAATTAAGAAATAAAGGATGATGAAAATAAGACCCCCTCACCCGGACCCTCTCCCCCAGGGGAGAGGGTACATAGAGAATATTCCCTCTCCCTCAGGGAGAGGGTGCTAAGTTAATTCCCTCCCCTTCAAGGGGAGGGTCAGGGTGGGGATGGGGTTATTTTCAGGTGAAAGCGATATGACAATGATATTAAAGGTTCAGGAAGCCTTATCAAAGGATGTGGGGAGGGTTGTTGCCAGGATAGACCCGGAAGATATGCTTGCACTGGGTATTGAAGCGGGAGAAATCATAGAGATTGAAGGTGGGAGAAAGACCGCTGTAAAAGTTATGCCTTGTTTTTCTGAAGACAGAGGTAAGAAGATCATCCAGATAGACGGCATCACAAGAGAGAATTCAAAAGTCGGTATTGATGAAAAGGTGAATATCCGGAAGACAGTAGTAAAACCTGCAAGGAAGATTGTTCTTTCTCCTTTGACCGTTACAAGATTGTTTCAAAGCGAGAAAGATGCCAGATATATAGGTTCACTATTAGAAGGGATTCCTCTAACTACGGGTGATAAGGTAAGGGCAACACTGTTTGGGGCCAGAAACCTTGATTTTAAAGTAGAGAATACAATGCCTGACGGGAAGGTATTAGTAAACAAAACTACTTTGATAGCGGCAAAAGCAAAGGAAGCTAAAGAAGGCGGCGCTATAAAGATTTCTTATGAAGACATAGGCGGGCTTGGTTCTCAGATTCAGAGGATCAGGGAGATGATAGAACTGCCTTTGAAGTACCCTGAAATCTTTGAAAGGCTTGGTATAGAGGCGCCCAAAGGTGTCTTATTATATGGGCCTCCCGGTACAGGAAAGACATTAATAGCCCGTGCTGTGGCCAATGAAACTGATGCATATTTTACGAGTATCAGCGGGCCTGAGGTCATGGGGAAATTTTATGGTGAGTCCGAGGCACGGCTGAGAAAGGTCTTTGAAGATGCACAGAGCAATGTGCCTGCAATCATCTTTATTGATGAGATTGATGCTATTGCACCCAAACGTGAAGAGATGGGTGGTGAAAAACAGGTTGAGAGGCGCGTTGTGGCACAGCTTTTATCTCTGCTCGATGGCCTGGAGTCAAGAGGGCAGGTTATAATTTTAGGGGCGACTAATCTTCCTAATACATTAGACCCGGCCTTGAGAAGGCCTGGTAGATTCGACAGGGAGATTACTATGCCTGTCCCTGACAGGAAGGGAAGGTTAGAGATAATACAGATCCACACAAGAGGAATGCCCCTGTCTGCGGATGTAAGCCTGGACAGATTAGCCGGGATTACACATGGGTTTGTCGGGGCAGATTTGGAGGCACTGGCGAGAGAGGCGGCCATGTCTGTTCTCCGAAAGTTAATACCTGATATTGACTTTGAGATGGCAGATATACCGTATGAGACCCTGCTTAAATTAGAAGTATCCATGGATGATTTTCTGGAAGCGATGAAAGAGATTGAGCCTTCAGCAATAAGAGAATTCTTTGTAGAGGTACCTGATGTGAAGTGGGAAAATATCGGCGGTCTTGGACATATAAAAGAGGAATTGAAGGAGGCTATAGAGTGGCCGTTAAAATATCCTGAAATATTCAGGAAAGCTGACACACATCCTCCCAAAGGGATTTTGCTTTACGGTCTGCCGGGAACCGGTAAGACCTTATTGGCAAAGGCAGCGGCAAGTCAGACCGGTGTTAATTTTATTTCGGTAAAGGGGCCAGGGCTTATTTCAAAGTTTATAGGAGAGAGCGAGAGGGCTATTCGTGAGGTATTCAAAATCGCTAAGCAGGCATCGCCTACTATATTATTTTTTGATGAGATTGATGCAATAGTTCCTAAGAGAGGGTCGGATACGGATTCTCATGTAACAGAACGTGTGATAAGCCAGTTCCTGACTGAGATGGATGGTATTGAAGAGCTGAAGGGGGTGGTGGTACTGGCCGCTACCAACAGATTGGATATTATTGATGCTGCACTTTTAAGGAGCGGAAGGTTTGATCTCTTATTTGAAGTACCTGTGCCTAACGAAGGTACACGGCTTGAGATTTTTAAGATACATACTAAGAACAAGCCGCTGCATCAGGACGTTGATATAAATAAATTAGCGAAAAGTACTGAGAAGATGGTAGGGTCTGATATTGAATTTATATGCAGGAAGGCATCTATGCTTGCAATAAAAGAGTATGTAAATAAAAAACTTTCAGATGCGGAGTTCAGAATCTCACAGAAACATTTTGAAGAGGCATTAAAACTGGTATCAGAACAAGGCAATAAGATAGGAGGTATAAAATAATATGGGTATTTCCGGCATATATATATATGGCATTATAAATTCTGATAAAGAAATAATTTTTCCGGATTGTAAGGTTATGTCAGGAGAGGATGTGTATACAATTACATATGAAGATATATCTGCTGTTGTAAGTGATTCTGAGATAGTTGATTATAACAGCCTCATCAAGGAGAAAGTAGCAGAATATCTGCTCAGGCATCAATTGGTAATCGAAAATGTTATGAATATCGGGAATATCGGGGAAGAGTCTAACATTATCCCAATGCAATTGGGCACTTATGCTATGGATGAGGACGAGGTACGGAGTATACTTGCCAAAGGATACCGGATGATTAAGCAGATCATTGGAAAGACGTATGGCAAGACAGAGATTGATGTTGTGGCTTCCTGGGCCAATATTGGAACAGTCTTGAAAGAAGCTGCTAATGAAAAAGAAATAAGAGTATTCAAGGAGGAACTTCTTAATAAAGAAGGCGGTGTAAGCGTTGAGGACCAGATAAGGACAGGTGTGTTAATCAGGAAATATTTAGACAAGAGAAGAGAGCTGTGTGCATCTAAGATAGCGCCCTCTTTAGTCAGGGTCAGTAAGGATTACAGAATTCATGAACTTATGGATGACAACATGATACTCAACATAGCCTTTCTTATAGAAAAATCGAGACTGAATGATTTCTGGGAAAGAGTAGAAGGGCTGGACAATGAATTTTCCGGTAAAATAAATTTCAGATGTGTCGGCCCCCTCCCGCCATACAGTTTTAATACGTTAGTAACAAAGCGTATAAGGTATGCTGATATAGCCTCAGCAAAAGAGAAATTAAATTTAAGTGACATAGTTACCAAAGAGGATATAAAGAAGGCTTACAGGAGAAAGGCTTTTTTAAACCATCCGGATAAAAAAATGGAAATACAAGATACACATATCCAATTTAATGATGTAGTAAGCGCTTATAAGACACTTGCAGAATGTTGTAACGATGACAGTTCTTTTAAGATAGATTCTTTTAAGGATGCAATTATTATAAAGGAGAAAAATCATTATGCGGCCGGAAGGTAAATATATCTATTGCATAATCGGAACAAAAGAGGAACGGAATTTCGGGCAAACCGGTGTCGGGGACAGGAATGATGAGGTGACCACCATCAACTTTAAGGACATAGCTATGGTTGTCAGCAGTCATCCTGTTATCAGGCTTGTGGTAAATCGCGAGAATACCCTCGCACATGAAATGGTTGTTGAAGGGGTGATGGAGGAATTTACGGTGCTGCCTGTAAGATTTTGTACTATTGCATCGGATGTTGAGGACATATTAAAAATTTTAGAGAGAAGGTATGATGAGTTTAAAGGCCTTCTTAATAATGTAGATAACAAGATCGAATTGAGTGTCAAATGCCTGTGGAAGAACATTACCGCTATCTACAATGAGATCACAGAAGAAAATGCTGAGATTAAGGGATTAAAAGAGAAGATACGTCTCAATAAAGGTATATGTGACATGCGGACAAAAATGTCGGTAGGCGAGTTAGTGGAGGGTTATCTGAAAAGGAAAAAAGGAGAAGATGCGGAAAAGATTGCAGCAGTATTAAAAAAGATGGCATGGTATTATAAGCTTAACAACACGATTGGTGATGCGATGTTTGTAAACTCAGCCTTCTTAGTGGATAGAGGTAGAGAGTCGGAGTTTGATAAGCAGATTGATGCGCTGAGTGAGGAATATAAAGACAGGATAAAATTTTTATATGCAGGGCCATTCCCTCCGTATAACTTTGCTAATATCAGTATCAATACATAGTATGGGAGACATAACAGATGCTTTTGATTGATGACCTGTTATTTTTACCTTTCAAGGGTCTTTGGGGTGTTTTTAAAAAGATACATGAGATAGCTGATATGGAACTATCCGATGAAAAAATTATCCAGGAAAGGCTTATGGCTGTGCGGTTACGATTTGAATTAGATGAGATCAGCGAAGAGGAGTATGACAGGCAGGAGGGAGAACTTTTGGCACACTTGAATGCAGTAAGAGATGCAAGGGAAAACAAAGAGGAGGATGAAAATGGCTGAAATAGAAAAGGCCAGAGATGTTATAACAGATTTTTTAAAGAAGACACTCAATGCAAATGAGGTGAAGATGATCAAAGAAATGAGAACTCCCGATGGCTGGGAGGCCGAGGCAGAGGTCTATGAGGATAGTTCTTTCATAAAAGCCCTCGGGCTGCATACAAGGGTGCAGGACCGTAATATCTACGAGGTGAAACTGAATCATGAATTAGAAGTTTTGTCTTATGAACGCATAGATACTTCAGGGCATTAACAAATGGCAGACAAAGAACTTATTTATCTGTACTGTGTTACAAATAACATGCCTCAATTAAAAAGAAATATGAAGGGGGTCTATTTTATTTATCACGAGGGGCTTTATGCTGTGGTAAGCAAGGTACCGGAAGATGAATTTAATGAAGAGGATATCAAAAAAAACCTGACTGACATGGAGTGGCTTGATACGAAGGTTAGGTTACATGAAAATATAATAGAAGGTGTTATGAAAAATAACTGTGTCGTTCCCTTTAAATTCGCAACAGTTTTTAATACTGAGAACCGCATGATAGCGGAAATCAGCGAACTTGCAGAGGAACTTAGAGACAACCTGAGGTATTTTGAAGGTAAGGAGGAATGGGGAATCAAGATTTATTGTGACATGGCGTGCTTAAATAATTTTCTCAGCAGGGAAGATGAAAAGATTCTGGATATGGATAAGGAGATCAGCTCTTCTCCGCCGGGAAAGGCATTCTTTTTAAAGAAGAGAAGAGAAGAGATATTAAATGACATGACCTTTGTGTATGCTCAGGATTTCCTTGACATGCTGAAGAAAGCCGGCATCCATGTGTGCATCAATAGATTGTTGAGATTATTACCAAAAGAAATAACATGTAAGGATGATGAAATGATCCTGAATGCTGCCTGTTTAGTCAATAAAAAAGGGATGGAGACTTTTATTAATATGGTGGATGCCATGAGGACACAGTACGGAAGATGTGGATTTTCATTTGACTGCACCGGCCCATGGCCGCCATATAATTTTTGTAATCTCCGGTTAGAAAGGGTGCAACGTGGAAAAAAATATCAGGCTGTTTGACGAAAAGGCTGATTACTCATGCATTCAAAGGGGAAAGAGGATTACACTCGTTGAGGTTTTGGACAGGGCATTGAACAAAGGGATAGTCATTAGCGGGGACATGGTTATATCCGTTGCTGATATTGACCTTATATATTTAGGTGTAAAGGTTCTGCTTAGTTCTGTAGAAACTATGGAAGCTATGAGAGAGTCGCCGGCTGAAGCATTGACACAGGAAACAACTCAATTACAACAATGATATTATATATATACGGAATAATAGATTCAAATATCAGTATAGATGAGCCCATCAGGGGATTAGAGGGAGAGCGTATCTATAACATCTCTTTTATGGATATAGGTATAGTGGCTAGTAATTTTAAAGGTATTATTAAAGATATAACAAAGACCCATGTCTTAGTGCATGAATATGTCATGGAAAGACTGATGAAGAAATTTACTGTTTTGCCTTTCAGATTTCGCACCCTCTTTAATAAAGAAGAAGATGTTCTTTCTCTGATTAGAGGCTGTTACATTGATGTCAGGGAAAATTTAAACAGACTTAACAATAAGGCAGAGTTTGGAATAAAGGTCATCTGGTCAGGTGACAAGATAAAAGAGCAGATAGAAAGAGACCTTTGCAAAAGAGAATATAATCTGCATGGGGGATATGATTTACCTGAAAAGCGGTTTATTGAGGAGAAGTTTGAGAAGTATAAAATAGACAAGGAGTATGGGGAGAAAGCGGATATATGCATCTCTATTGTGGACAATTTTTTTAATAGATTTGCTGCTGAAAAGAAGATAGAAAAACTTAAGAGCAAGGACTTACTTTTAAATGCCTTCTATCTTGTTGAAAACGAGAAACAAGGGGATTTCAAAAAGGCCTTCGGGCACTTAAAGAGTGCCCCAGGTGACTTCAAGTACTTACTCAGCGGACCCTGGCCTCCCTATAATTTTGTTAATATTAACTTATGATGAACCGTCATGAGCGGGGCGCTCACAAAGGGGGATGAAAATCACCCCCCCAGCCCCCCCTTGTTAAGGGGGGGCATGGGGGGGTTATTTTCGGATGAATTCCCATGAACCTTCGGCTCACAAAGGGAAATGAAAATCAGCGGGACAAGAATGTCCCGTCTATCCTCGTTGATATGGATAGGCGGGGTTTTCTTACCCCGCCGGAGGGATTTTCGGATGAACCCACATGAACCAGGGTTCACAAAGGGCCATGAAAATCAGCGGGACAAGAAAGTCCCGCCTATCCTCGTAGAAATGGATAGGCGGGGTTTTCTTACCCCGCCGGAGGGGATTTTCGGATGGACAGATTAATAGAGACAGATACACCTGACGCATTCATAGAAGAGATTGAGAAAATTCAGGAGGCATACTCCGACAAGATTAACATCAATCCTGAAAATATAGAGAATGGTTTGGCAAAGTTAGTCCTCACTATAGTGGAATTAATAAGAAAACTTATGGAGAAGCAGGCTATGAGAAGGATAGAGAATGGTTCCTTATCTGAAGAAGAGATTGAGAAAATTGGAGAAACCCTTATGAAATTGGAGAATAAGATTCTGGAACTAAAAGAGTTGTTCGGGCTTAAGGATGAAGAACTCAATATTAATTTAGGTCCATTGGGAAACCTGCTATAAGGAGACACTATGTCTGTGCAAAAGATGGCTCATGCCACGGAAGCTACTAATCTTGCTGATATCCTGGAACGTGTATTGGACAAAGGGATCGTGATAGCAGGTGATATAAAGATTCAGATTGCTGATATAGACCTTATTAATATTAAAATAAGACTCCTGGTCGCCTCAGTAGATAAGGCGAAGGAGATGGGGATAAACTGGTGGCAGCATGATACATCCCTTGTCTATCCTGAGAAAAAGAATATTGAGACATGAGAACCCTTCTTTATGTTCCTGTTATACACACGAGAGCGGACCTTGGCTCTCTGGCTAAGGATATTGCCGAAAGAGGGACAAAAGACCTGGGAGAAGAACCATGGAGAAGACATGAAGGGGTAGTAAATGATTTTTGGGATACGATAATAAATTACTTTGAATCTATAGAGGTATCCGGTTTTAAGATTTATCAGGATGGAATGTTGGCAGATGGAGAAATGGGACAAAAGATAGTAGAGGAAGGGGTAAAATCAGGAAGTAAAAATTATGAGATAGTTTCAAGGCTTCTTCAAAAAGGGGCCATATTGGTCAGGACAGAGGAGCTTGCCCTTGTCTCGGAAGAGCGTGACAGGCTGATAAAGATAACCAGGGCGAAGACTGTACCCGGGAAATTATTATTGCTTATAGTATACAAGTTGACCAAAAACAGGCTCTTAAAGAAGAGAGATATATTCATTTCACGAAGAATAGCTGAAACCCTGAATCAGGATGAGACAGGGATCCTTTTTATTGGTGCCTACCATAATGTCAAAAAAAGACTCCCCATTGATATTAATATCATTGAAATTAAGGATACAGCAAAGGTAAGAGAATATCAGATGCTTCTCCCCTTCTATAACAAACATAAACATCGCATGGAAAAACTCAGCAAATACCTCATCTCAGAAATAAAATAACCTGCCAACCCGGAAGAGGTCAATAGTTTATGAAAATGACAAAGGGGACAATAGCTAATATCGAGCGTGCAAAAAAGGAGTGGGAGAGCACCTTTGATGCAGTCTCTGATTTAATCTCTATACATGATAATAAGTTCAGGATCATACGGGCCAATAAGGCGTGCGCCCGCAAGTTTAATATCTCACCCAAAGAGCTTATCGGGAGACACTGCTATGAATTATTTCACGGTACAGTAGGCCCTATTGATGAATGTCCCCAGGCGAAGTCATTTCAGACCGGAGAGAATACTCATCTTGAATGGGCCGACCCAAGAACCGGTACAACTTATGATATTTCAGTATACCCGCTTTTTGATGATGACAATAAGGTAAGAAATATAATCCATGTGGTGAAAGATATAACCATGCTTAAAAGGGTTGAAAAGGAGTTGAGAACCCTTAATGAAAAAATGCTTCAAAGAAACAGAGATCTCCATGTGGCTATAGAGAAGGCAAGGGAAGAGGCTGAGATAAGCAAGGATATCCTTGCTATTTCACGGGAAGTGATGGATGTTATGGACCCTGCTTTTTTATTGAAAAATGTGGCAGTAATAAGCAGTAAGATGTTTAACCCTGATATTATTATGACCTTTCTCTGGAATAAGGATCGGGAGATATATGTACAGGTATCTGCAACCGGAGCTGAGCATGTCTTAAGCATGAATCCGGATAATTTTCCTCCTCTCGGAGAGGTATTACGGACAAAATCATTAATATTTATAGAGAATGGAGATGACCCATTGTTACATCAGGGTGTTATTAGTTCACTACCCTTAAATGCGATGTCCATTATTCCTTTTCTGGTCAGGAATAAGGTGGTGGGTTTCATAATAAATTGTTATTATTCTCCAAGGTCCTTTACTTTCAAAGACAGGCACATCATGGAGGGGATGGGTTATCAGATTAGTCTTGCCCTTAATAATGCGTATCTGTACAGGGATTCTATGGAAAAGACTATGGAGCTCTCCTACAAGGTGGAGACTATTGAGGTAATGCATGAGATAGACAGGGGTATACTTGCACTCATAAACAGAAACGAGATTCTTGAGAAAGTATCCTATATGTTAGGCAACCTCATCCCATGTAACGGAATAATAATACTGTTAATGGATAATGAGGCAAATGGTTTCAGATACGCTGCAGGATGGGGAATAGAATTACCAAAAGGAGAGATAACATCATTTGATGATATCAATTACTCTGAATTTTTAAAGCCGCCCAGAATAGTTGTCAGGACTGAGCTTAAAGCTGAAGATATTGTCCCATTTGACAGTAAACTTTATAAGATGGGGGTTCGTTCAGATATAAGGATTCCTTTATTTTCCGGAAACGAGGTTGCAGGTGTACTGAATATTTTGTCACACAGAATAGCAGGCTTTACTACTTCGCAACTTAACACCATTGAAATGATTGCAAGTCAGATCTCAGTAGCATTGGATAACGCCAGACTTGTAGAAGACCTTCAGGAGCTCCTTATCGGTACCACTATCTCTCTTGCAGGGGCAATAGAGGCAAAGTCACCATGGACAAAGGGGCACTCTGAGAGGGTAACAGAATATGCTATGACAATAGGACGACAGATGGGATTAACGGAAAAGGAATTAGAAAACGTAACCCTTCAGTGAGGCGTGGTGACACGAAAAAACTACTTGCGTTCTGGTTGCCATCTATGGTACAACATGATGAATGGAGATGGCGGTCAGATATCGTGGCAGAGAATTCGCCCATGAGGAAATAGCCGAAGTACG
>JACRGV010000081.1 GCA_016212215.1 Nitrospirota bacterium | reverse complement strand
GGGATCATAACAGAATCTTACACTATGAACAAACAGCGTAAAATGTTTTGACTATGGGAAGATATTAATAAAATTATTACAATAGGTTAGCGACTACTCAACCATCAAGGATCGTTTTGCCGAGTTCAGGAGGTCTGAACTTAGAGAGGGCATTTTTGAGATATTCTTTCGATAGGTGTGCGTAAATCAGGGTCGTTGAAATCTGCTGATGTCCAAGCAGTTCCTGAACCGTCCGTAGCTCTTCACCTGACATTACAAGGTGACTTGCAAAGGTATGCCGCAGGTCATGGAGGCGTGCCTTCTTAACTCCAGCCTTTTTTATCGCCCTTCTAAATAGTCTCGATATTACATCCTTATCCTTCCACCTGAAAAGATATTCTCTCCTGCCGGAAATATTACGCAGGTCTTCAATCAGCCTTGTAAGTATTTCTGTCAGCGGTATCGCCCGTTCAAGGTGTGTCTTGGTTTTTCTCAGATAGATGAATCCATGTGCAACATCAATATCAGTCCATGACAATCGCAACAGCTCTGAACGTCTGAGGCCGGTGTAGAGGTACAGTTCAACCATGATCCGATATTCCTTGTCTTTAATTGAATTAAGCAGCTTAACTATCTCCTCCTGAGAAAGGAATCTTGGCAGCTTCTTATCAACCCTGAACTGTTTTATGCCTGTATACGGATTCCTGTTTAAATATTCCCACTCAACAGCCTTCTGAAGTCCGGCCTTGAGATGCCTCATATATGTATTGACTGAGACCTTCTTTGCCCCACGTTCTAAAAGCAGGTTATGGAATTTCTCAAGATATTGTCTCGTAATACATTTCAGGTCAATGTCTCCTATATGTTCAAGTAATCGGGTAAACGCAACCCGGTAGACATTGTAAGTTGTTTCTTCCCTATTGGTCTTGATAAAGTTCAATAACTCATCCTTGAATGCCTGTAGTGATATAGTCCTGCCATTCTCAAGAAACAGGAGTTTCCCTTTAAGGTAGTCCCGCTTGAGTTGAGTAAACAGCCGCTTTGCAAGGTCAGCATCCTTTGTCTTTAGTGACCGGCGTTTATCGGTTTCAAATTCAGCGTACCAGTAACCGTTTGGATGTTGCCATAGCCTCATGCTGAGGTTATAACATTCTGAGCTTTGTGGAGTCAACCTTCCTCCTCCTTCCCCTCTTTGCCTTTATCCTTTCAAAGAGTATCCGTTCTGCTGCCCGCTCTGTATTATAATATTCATCTATGCTCTCACGGTCTATTACCCACTTACCGCCTTTGCGTATCCCGTATATGTCACCTTCCCTGATGTGTTTTAAAACAGTGTTTTCACTAAGTCCTGTCATGTATATGCAGGCATGCTCCAGGCTGAGCCATTTTGCTGTATTTATGTCTATACCTTTACCATAATCACACATAAGTTATAACCTTCTCAACTCCACAATCACCCTTGCCTTACCATCAAACCACAGCCTGCTTTTTCCGTAGCCTTGTATAAGGCTGTCATTCTCAATTATCTTTGCCTGCTGCAAGGCATCCTGTATGCTTTTTAGACAGTTGTCAGCATCAATTCTATGCCTTGTTGGTCTGTGCACAGAGAAGGACAGCTCCACAGGGTAATTAATGTAAAACCCTATGGGGCATTGTTTCTTCAGTTCCAATGCCAATGCTTTCAGATTCTCAAGGTATCTCATTGACCGTTTATTCCACAGGCTCCTTTGGGTCATCCGTGTTTTCGGGAGCAACACAAAGTTTTCAATTGTCGCCTTAAACAGTACCAACTGTGCGTCAATGCCGTCATCCTTCTTTGTGGTTGTTACTTTTTTAATTGAAGCCTGTAGATTCATTATTCCTCCTTTATTGGTTGACAATATATAATTATTGTGACTACAATAATCCTGTGATATACGAATGGGATGAAGGCAAGCGGCAACGGACTATCAGTGACAGAGGTATAGATTTTGCTGACGCTGATAGATTTGAGTGGGATACCGCTAACATTCTTACAGATGACAGAGGCGATTACAAAGAACAGAGATTTGTTGCAACCGGTATTCTGGACGGTCGCCTGTATGTAATAGCATTCACCATGCGAGGCGAGACGGTTAGAATAATCAGCCTGAGAAAGGCAAACAAAAGAGAGGTTAGAGATTATGAAGAAAACACTAAAGAAACCACTGATTGATGAAGATGGAGAGGTTAGAGAACTTAATGCTGGGGACTTTAAACACATGAGACCGGCACGTGAGGTACTGCATGAGATTATGCCGAAGGAAGTCGCCAATGAGATGCTGAAACCACAGCGAGGAAGACCGCTTAAACCCGTGTTAAAGAAGCATATCAATATCCGTGTAGATGCCGATATCTTGTCTGCATTTAAATCCACAGGCAGGGGCTGGCAGTCCCGCATGAATGAAGCCTTGCGGGACTGGATTAAGTGGCGGAAGTCTGCATGATGGCGCACCGGCTCTTTTATTTCTTTGTCTCTAATCTTCATCCTTCCTCCTATTCCTCCCCTTTACCTCCCTGCTGCAATATTTGTCTCTGGATAAACCTCTATCCCTGGAATCTTGGCAGCATCTCCTAGTGCTCGTACTAAGGCCCCTATGGCCTGTTCATAGGGGATCATGTATTCACGCGGTATCTTGTTTGCATCAACAATTCTGAATTTCCAGATAACCCTTGTTGAAATACCTGCTACCTTTGGTGTTGCCTTCGGCAGGATTACAGGCGGAGGTTCAATCGGTAAATTTAATATTGCCTCTGCCTCCTCATTGTTTCCGGCAGCTTCATGGAAGACGGCCTCTGCAAGCCTTGCCTCTTCTTCCCTCTTTCTTGCCTCCTCCCGTAGCCTTGCCTCCTCTTCACGCCTCTTCCTTTCCTGCTCATCCTGATATCCCATCATCTTCTTTTTTATAATACTCTCTGCCTCTGCCACCGGCTCCAGATGATTTTTCTCAGTGCTTATAAGAGTCCTGTGGAGTTTGAATGCCTGTTCTATCCCCGGCCTGAAGGTCTCCTTAATCTCGCCCGCAATGGCCTTTAATCCTTTCAGGAATTCCCCTGCCTTAATGTATGTAGTGTCATCTGAAATAACCATGCTGTTCGCCACTTCTTTCGCTTGTAGTGCCTGATTATCTACCTTGCTTGTCTCCGGCAATAATGCTAATGCTGCTTCCATAATTACTTACCTCCATTCTTATATTTCCATTGATAAAGTGTTAGTGCGGCCAGAAATACCCCTTCGTCATTAATATCTTTAAACTCATGCAGCTTACTGCTCCCATTAGGGCGTAATTGCAGAACATATCTTTTTAATGCTTGGAATCCATTGACCCGCAGTAAAATCTTATATGCTGCAAGTTGTAAGGCGTGATAGGGATACACACCGCCTGATTTAATATCTATTATCACAGGTAAACTATTCATGTACCCGGGCAGGTCCGGAGTCCCTGCGAATAGTTTTAATGCGTCGTATCTTGGTTTTTCCACCAGCGACATCTCTGGAGAAAAACCGGATTTGTGCATGAACTCCTTAAACCCTTCCAGATAACCGGCAAGTTGTGGGTCTAAGCTCTCCTCGTCTAAATCATTTTGCAGCCAGTATAGGCAGGCTGTATGCACAGCCGTGCCCCTGTTTGCATGTTCCTCCTGAAACCAGTCAGTGTTTATGAGACCGGCATCCGTCAGTATTCCTGTAACACCCGGAAGTTTCCGGTTATCCATCCAGTATGTATGTGTTTCAGAATCAAACCTGAAATTATTCAAAAGGATTATCCTCCGCCGTATCCGCAGGAGGGATATTCTTTTTCAGCCATTCCTTCATCCTGCCATATGCCGCCTGCGCCCACTTCTCACTCTTCATCAGATGATCTATGTCCTTAGCGTATACAGACTCCTTTTTCCATCCTTTTCCTTATCAAATGCAGAATGTATTTTAAGTATTTCTGCCTCTGACTCTGATGTGATGTGCTGAATCTCCGCCATGAGATGGCGGAGATTTCCTTTAAGGTCAGTGTCAGCAGTGGCAGGGTTGCGGCTACCGTTGCCCTCTGATTTACGTTGTGGCAGTGTGATAGAGAGTTTGGGTTCAGCGTCTGCTTGCTGCATTTCCTCTGGGGTGTATAAGCATTGAAGTTTTTTTGGCCATGCCAAACGTCTGGCAAGTGCTTCCGCACATTTCGCCATCATGTGATAGGGCATTTTTCGCCACATGAAACCTAACGTTTCCCCTGGATAAAACTCTTTCCAACGTGCAGTTCCGGTAAACCCTACCTTCTCCCCATTAATGAATTTATAGACTGTAACCTTTGCCCATTCAGGGAATCCCCCTATTTCTGTACCATATATAGCCTCGTCAATCCCTCCATAATCTCCTGAATTTTCAGACTCCATACGCAGGTAATCAATACTTGTTTGGAATGTTATCTTATCCTTCTCGCCATCCTTGCCCTTCCTTTTCACAAAGTAGATAAGCCGATCCAAGGGATGAACACCACGCCTTTTACATTCATAAATAAATAATTGCAACTCATCATCCGTTGCGTTAGGAGCAAGGATATTCTTGATGAGCTGTATCTGTTCAGATGTTATATCAACCACCTGCGTATTCCTAACTAAAGTTGTTACTTCTCCTGTTGCCTGATTTACTATCTCAAGTGCCTGTTCCATCATGTTCTCCTTTCTTCCTCTCTGCTAAGTTCATCCTTCCAGTCATTCCTTTCTTCCTCTCTGCTAAGTTCATCCTTCCAGTCATTCATCTGGCAGACTATTTCTTTTTTTCTGTCTTCATCACATTCGCATAGATGTGTATTATTATTGCAATACACCACATCGTGGAACAAGTTACAGAATTGATCACCATTGTAAACTTCATAAAAAGAACAATTCATTATGTTCCCCCCTTCTTCAAATGTCCCCTTATCCAGTACATGACCATGTTTGCGGGCGTCCTCATCTCCTCTGTGGCAATCTCCTTCAGCGTGTCATACCATCCGTCATATTCACGGAAATCAAGCAGGAGGATATGGCCGTTTTCTTTAGGTAGTGTGGGCGCCGGTCGCACTGTTACTGGTACTGTTACTGGTACTGGCTGCTTCACTGTCCCCCATTCTTTCGGCAGTTCTATGTTCTGTTTTGCTGCATGCTCTGCCTTCCACCTCTTGTCATAACATTTTCCACATTCCTGCAACGCCTTGTGAAACCTCTTCTCTTCCGTTGACCCGCATGTTTTGCACTTTAAAACTTCTTTATCTGTATCCACTATTATCTCCCCTCCCTGACATTCTTGGCACTTTCTGTAAGTTATCTCGACATCACCTTGCATAGCCTTTTTCTTCCTTGCGTCACATACAGATTGAGGTATATATGCATCGTAAGGTTTACATTCTGTGTATGGCATTACATAACCTCCCTTCTCTCAATTTCCTCAAGCATGGTATCTGCAAAATATTCTCTTCTCCATCTCTCGTAATCCTCTTCTCGTTCCCTGTCTGCCCGATCTGCTGCCATAATCAATGATGCACAGCCGAAACAGAGAAAGGCGGTTACAAAACCGAGGCAATAAAACAATAAATTCATCCAGTGCATGTTCTCTCCTTTGCTGATTTTCCTATATTCTTTTTATGGCAGGGAGCGCAAAAGCTGATTATGTTTGTGTGTTTTTCCCCGCACCCGCTACACAATTTGGCTGAGTGCGATAATCTTCCATACTCACGTTTCCCGCAGCACCAGCACTTATAAAAACTGACCCCGTCTTCTTTCGTGCCTGCATTGGAGACTGGCATTTAGGGCAGTTCATAGCCCCTCCAGTCTTTTCATAATCACTTCCAGGCTGTTACGAATATCAGCAAACACCGCTGCCTTATCTGGCTCCAAGTCCTTTTGCATAGGCATGATGATAACTTCTGCATCCTGTAGGTCAACCATCTCGTGCAGATACTCTTTTGCAGAGTCAATCATTATTGAGACCCCGCCGGTTTTGAGCGGCTGAAATTTAACGAGCTTGCCTTTTATCATTTCTTTGCAACCTCCTTGCAGTGTCTAATCACTACAATCTTATCCGGATCTGTCTTCTCCCTAATATCTTCCTGTGCATGTCTCCATGTATAGCCAAGAGCCAGGGCAAACATAAACACAAGGAAATAAGCGGCCATCTTCTCCCACACATCGTCTTTATTGCTCTTCATTTCTCCCTCCTCCATCAACCCCATTCTAAGTCTTTACTTGCCTGTACACGCTCTGCATCTGTTATTTTGTCTCTTTTTTCTCTCATAACCTTCTGGTAATAATCTCCACATTCACCCTGAAAGAATGCGTCCTTAATAGGGGCAAACCGCCATTTCTCAAGCAATTGTTTATAGGACGCTGCATCAATCCACGCCTTCTGTTCCGGTGTCATCTCAATCCCTCCTCTATGATTACCTTTATTCTGCTTCCTTTTGGCAGGATGTGCGTCACATCAGGGAACAGGCCTCGTGAAACCTTCCCCTCGCTTACTGTGGCCAGTCTGAGCCTGCCTGCCTCAATCCAGAGGTCTTCATGTACTATGACTTCATGATGGCGGCTGTAGTAGTTCGACAGCACAAGCAGTAGACATCTCTCCTCATGGTATGGTTTGACAAGACGGCATACCGGACAGACGCCTTCATGGTTCTGTTTGAGGCTTCCAAATGTATGGAAGCACTCTTCACAATAGGCATCCTTGTCATTGACGTTTTCGTTAGTCAATGTCACAAGGGATATCTTCTGGCAACAGTCACAAACAGGCAAAGCAACAATATTCGATTTATTTTCGATTTTCATCACCTCCTTTCTTATATTCCTTTTTCAGATTGAGATAGTCCCGTCTTTTTCCCACGTTGATTATGGTGCCCCACGGCTGTTGGAAATCTCTGGGATAAACCGGTTTATGAAGAAATTTGTATGTTCTTTCTTCTTTCAACGACATATCACCATAAGCCTGCCTCCTCAGCCTTTTAGCAATTGCCCCTCTCACGCTATGCCCCTTTCCTTTATTAACCATGCCCATGCCCATGCCCATGCCACTGCCCATGACCATGACCTTGACCATGACCATGACCCTGCCCTTGACCTTGACCATGCCCCTGCCCTTGCCCTTGACCCTGACCTCAGAGATATTTTCATTGTGGTTCCTTCGGGAGTGGATGTTCCCACGGGAAAGCGTCTGTCACGCTGTCCATGTTTATATACGCTGTACCTACTGGCTCAACCTCATCCAAAGTTCCTTTCTTAATTGCATCCGAGAATCTTCCTGAATCTGCAACCCAAGAAGCATCCTTAAGCTCTATAAAGTTTCCCTCTTGTCTTACCACCTCTCCTACAAGGTGATAAGTCACCGTTCTAAAAAAATATGCCTTCCCTATCTCAAACATTGCTTCACCTCCCTTTCCTTTACCGGCAGAGCTTGAAGTCCCTGCCGGTGTCCTCAATACAAACTTTGGCCGCTTTCTCAGGATAGCCAAGCCTGCCCGCCTAAGTGCGGGAAACTGCATCCCTCTGTTTTAAGTCCCTGCCCACAATGCCTCACAAGCATAATCATTTTGATGAGGGAGAAGTTCCCTCCCTCTCCTTTTTTTCTTCCTCCTCTACCATTCACCGCCTCCTCTCCCCGACTTTGCGGGTCTGTGTTAAACATTAGATTATGCAATACACGAAGAAATATAAACAAGTGTTTAAGGTTTGTCAAGAACTTTTTTTGGGGTTGACATTGGTGATAATATATTTTATCATTTTATTAATCATGGATAGATTATATAAGCTGCCTTTTAAAAAGTTTGTTAAGAAGCAAACAAGAGGTTTTCAATTACTTATTGAAGATGAGATAGAGCAGATTGCTGATGATCCGGTTATAGGTGAAGCGAAAAGCGGTGACCTGTCGGGCTTCAGGGTGCACAAGTTTAAATCTAACAGCCAGGAATATTTGATAGCTTACAGGATAGAGGAGAATGATATAGTATTTTATCTGATAGGAACACATGAGAATTTTTATAGAGACCTAAAACAATATAGAAAGGGGTAAAATAACATGATAAATGCAGAGAAGGTTTACAGAGATATTATTAATATGCCAATAGGGGAAAGGGAACGACTTTTTTCTATTATTGCACGTTATGGGTTTGAGAAAGAATATTATACCCATGAAGAGGTGTTTGGTGATATAAATAGCTCCCCTTTCACTATTAAGGAAGCTGCTGAATACCTTGGAATTGCGGAAATTACTATCAGGAGATGGGTAAAGAATGGTGTTCTTAAACATAAACGGATTGGAAAGAATATAGTGTTTGAGCCTTATGATTTAAAAACCTTTAAGACACAGAGAAATTAAGAGGGGAGGGTTGGGATGAAAGTTAGGACTATTCACATCACTTATCCTCCTGCTGAGGGCTAAACATCTGTAATTGACGCGGTGAGGGGATTATCTCTATTACCCTTAACACTTTATATTCCGTCTTAAGTCCCTTTTCAGTCTGCCAGCTTTTTGTATAGAGGCTGACCTTTAATATATCCCCTTTTGCAAAAAGGATTTCACGTCTATTAAGTTTATTAAGGAATTCCACATCTTCAATATCAGCGTTAAATATCATGTTACCATTTGTAAACGTCCATTTGTATTTTTCTTCAAAGGATAGCCTGACAATTTCCAATAAAGCAGCCTGTTCGTTGTCAACCGTAACTCCTTCAGTAAATTCAGGCTGAGAGAAGGAAGGTATATCTCCCTTACCAATAGATTCAATAATCTCATTCCCCTGACGCACTTCAAACCGGTCAATTCCATCTTGGATAAGTGGTTTAATTATACCCTCCAATGCTTCCCTTACCTTAATATTTTCAGATAATTTCAAGATGTTTGGGGAAACATCAATGTGATCACCTTCTATCTCGATACGATAATCTCCGTTCTCTTGGTTGGCTATCCCTATTACCTTACGATTCTTGAGCCATTTAAGAAATGTAATCAATGAAACATATCCGCCGCCGGCAAAACCCAATAACTCGGTTAATGTCTTAACAGCAATTATGTCATCACCAAGCAAGAGCGACTTAGCATGGTGTATAATAGATTGCATAATTTCCAGAGAGATTTCAAAAGAACCTCTCTGGAATCCTGATCTAACCTTCACGGATAGGTGAGCCTTATCACCATTTAAAACACGGTTAGTCTCTTGGCAAAGGTCCCCAATGGCTATAAAGGCAGGGGCCAGGTCCCGCACATCCATCAAACCGGATTGGAGTGATTCTCCATCATAAGCTACATAAATTTGTGTTGTACCCATTGGCATAACATTACCAGTTTATAAAAGTTAATGTCAACACTCCTCAAATATCAGCTTGACCACGTTCTCGATTGCCCACTCATACCGGCAGAGGAAAGAATGTTATGTTATGGCACCATACATGCATCTACAAAACCCTTCCCTTTCGCCAAGTAAAGTGCGTGTACCTTTAAGACGCAGAGAAATTAAAGCGATGATGGTTGACTAACCCTCCCCCATACCCCACTAATTGCATATCTGCACTGGCATATCCTGTATTTAGTGGCTTGATTCTGATGCAGAGATTGACGATAATGAAAGCATCTATCCCGTGAGACAAACCCTTACAATTATATGGATGGTATAGATTTTGCTTAATTTAGTAAACTTAAACAGAAGGGATATTTAATGCAAGTTGTTTTTAATATACAATTGCCTGCACAGGTTAAGAAAGAAGGAAAGTGGTACATATCATCATGCACTATTCTGGATGTATATTCACAGGGCGAAACAAAAGTAAAGGCATTAGATAATCTTATTGAGGCTACCAGGCTTTTTTTAGTTTCTTGTTTTGAACGTGGGACACTGGGGGAAGTTTTACAGGATTGCGGTTTTAAACCTCTCTCCACAAAGGGACCTATAAAAGAAAAACCATTCCCAAAGAAATATGAAAGCATTCATGTGCCCCTTCCTTTTAATCTACGAGGTAGCCAAAGTCATTGCCACGTTTAACACCTATTCACTGGAAAGTCCTGAAATGTATATTTGAGCAGGCAGGATTTGTTTATAGCAGGACAGAAGGGGATCATATTGCACTTGAAAAAGTAGGTGTGAAACGTCCTGTAATCATCCCAAAGTATGATGAAGTTGGCCTTGATATAATTAAATCCAATATGCGGACAGCAAACATGAACAGAGAGAAATATTTTAAGCTATTAGCAAAATGTAAATAAGTCCTTTATCCTTGTTCTTGATTGAATCAGCCGAGTTGGGCAGCTTCATTATCTATTTGATTAATACCCGGGAAGTTAGCTTTGATAGAAGGCTTTAGATTCTTCCATCCTTTCTGAATGAGTGGTACAGATATAATGAAAATTAATAAAATACATACAGAAATACATGAACCCTACTTCTTCGTCCTGCCAATGAGGAATACTGCGGCAAGTCCAGTAAGGCCGGCAGTAGCAATCGTTGCCCCAGCCCATGGCTGACCATTCATTGCAACATATGAACCAGCGACTATTGCAAGGATACCAATCCCTGCCGCAAAAATCTGGCCGAGAAGGTTTTGTATGAAAATAAATATATTGACACGATTGCTTTGAGATCTGCGGTATTGTGCCTCATCCTCTGTTTGCTTAAGTACCCAATCAACAGCATCAGGCCTGAAATTGTGCAAACGTTCAAGATGGGCAACCGGAATGATGGGGCTATCTGTTTCATGTTGCTCAAGGGTAAGTTCATCACCATCTTTGTGACGCACTTTTGCGGCAGTGGATTTATTTGCCATATCGTGAGATAGTAGTGAGAAGGTCACGGGCGACTCGCCCTGAATCTTTCTTTAGTGACAGATTATCTTTACTGATATCCCTTCTTGATGGACGAACATATTCCCTATTTGGACAGATAACCATCACCTGACCTGCACCATCCAAAACATGTTTGATGGCATGTAAAATAACCACCTTTAAAGCACTTCTCCCTTTTGATGTTTCCATAGTGCTATTATCGTCAAATATCCTCACTAAATCAACTGCTAAATATAGGATACACTGAGTTGTTTATACCAGTAATAGATGTCACTTCCCTCACCCCCCCCCTATCACCCTCACCAGTCAGAATCTATTACATAGATATTCTCATAGACACGCACTATCCATGTCCGCTTAGCTTATTATGGCTTTCTTTCTCCTTTTTTCTTCCCTATTTCCGCTGCAAGTAGTTTAACAGCAGCAAGAAAAGATTCACCCTCTGTATCCTTCAGCCTCCTTAAATCCTTCAATACAAACTCAAGCTCTTCAGGCTTGGTAATATCATGATCACGAAGCACCTCCAGTAGTCGCTGTTCTGAATCGGTCTTGAGGGATAAGTCTTTTGAAAGTTCAGATATGGGTATTTCAAGAACATCAGCTATTTTCATCAATAACTTGTAGGATGCACGTCTCTTATTGTTTTCTAAATAATTTATATAGACGCTCGAAACTCCGCATTTTTCAGCCAACTCTTCTTGCGTAATTTCCTTATATTCTCTGGCTTTTCTAATTTTTTCACCAAGCATAGTTATTTATAAACTCATGTTTATATATTTTAAATAAACTATTGTAACTAAAATAATGCTTGACAACACAAACAAATGTTTGTATATATGCTTGATATGAAAACTACAATGTTTAAGTCTTTAGTTACCCGTAGCAAACGATACACCACAGACCACAACCTTGCCCTTGAGGTGTCCAAGCTCAGCGGGAAACTCCCGATTGAGCACATAAGCCCTCGTATACGGGAGGGCTACGCAAAGGCATATCCGGAGCTATTGCGGCTGCCGGAGGAGGAACAGGAACATGAACATGATAAAGAGATGGATTAAGAAGTTTATTATCCGCACGGTGGTTGAGGATATACAGGCTAACGGGCCTATCCGGCAAGCGTTGTCGCCGAAGGACTCGTTAGCCTGTACAGAGAAACTCGTAACGGAAATTATTGCAAACAATTTCCAATCTAATGGTCTGTTACGACATGTAATAGGAAGTTCTTTGCCTTCTGAATCGCAAGGGCCTCAACATCAACCATAGGTAATGAAAGATTTTCGTAACCGTTCACAGTTGACAGTTTACAGTTAACAGTTAAGAAAAATATAAAAGTAAGAGGAAATTGTGGGTGCTTCTTTTGAAGATTTAGAAGTATGGAAAAAATAGTATCCCGGATTTCCAGAGATTCTTAAGGGTCTGT